>JAYULN010000775.1:0-1000 GCA_043763525.1 Hymenobacter sp. | reverse complement strand
GGCGGGGAGCTAATCCGTTTTGCGTATCTTTGCTGAGAACCTAAGGAGGGAGAACGGTTGGCAGTGCCAGCCGTTCTCCTTGCTTTTTAGCCAAACCGTTCAGCATCTACTACTATGGCCACCACCATCAATTATTACACCCCCGAGGGCCTGCAAAAACTCAAGGATGACCTCCAGGACCTCAAAGTCCGGGGCCGGGCCAAAGCGGCCGAAGACCTGCGCGAAGCCCGCGACAAGGGCGACCTGAGCGAGAACGCCGAGTACGATGCCGCCAAGGATGCCCAAGGCCTGCTGGAGCTGAAAATCTCCAAGCTCGAAGAAGTGCTGGGCAACGCCCGCGTCATCGACGAGACCAACATGGATTTTAGCAAGGTGCTCATCATGAGCAAGGTAAAGCTGAAGAACCTGAAAAATAACATGGTGCTCGACTACATCCTCGTCGCCGAGGAAGAAGCCAACCTGGCCGCCGGCAAAATCTCGGTGAAGTCGCCGATTGGCAAAGGTTTGCTGGGCAAATCGGCCGGCGATATGGCCGAAATCACGGTGCCGGCCGGCAAGCTGCAATTCGAGATTCTGGAGATTTCGCGGTAGCGAATTGGTGCTTGGTTGCTGGTGCTTGATGCTTGGCAACGTGCTTATTAGGGCAACTCTGTATGGAGTTGCCCTTTTTTAATGCGTTGCTTTACGCTGAAGGTCGTTATTTGCATCGTCAGCAAAACCAATCACCAAGTACCAGCAACCAAGCACCAATTTACTCATGTCTTCGATTTTCTCCCGCATCGTTTCCGGCGAGCTGCCGGCCTACAAAGTAGCCGAGGACGGCCGCCACCTGGCTTTACTCGACATTACGCCGCTGGTAGAAGGCCACACGCTGGTGATTCCCAAGAAAGAAGTCGACTACATTTTCGACATGCCCGCCGATGAGCTGGCGGCCCTGCACGTATTTGCCCAGCGCGTGGCCAAGGCCGTGCAGGCGGCCGTGCCGTGCAAGCGCATTGGT
>JAYULN010000774.1:0-1001 GCA_043763525.1 Hymenobacter sp. | reverse complement strand
CGGGCCGAAGCTCATCTCAACCAACCACTGGTGAAAGAACTGGACGAAATCCGTCGCACCGACCAGGGGGTACGCATCAAGATAGACTCGGTGGAAAAGAAAGATGGCATGCAGGCTGCCCGCTCGCAGGCGCTGATGGCCGAGATGCAGGTCGTAGACGAACGCAACCAGGCGCGCGTAGTGGCGATGATAGAGAAGCACGGGTGGCCGGGTAATAGCCTGGTGGGGCGCCGGGGCAGCACCACTGCTTTCCTGGTCATCCAACACTCGCCGGCGGTCGTGCAGCGCAAGTACCTGCCGCTGATGCGCGCCGCCGCGGCCAAGGGCGAGTTGGCCGGCTCTTCCCTGGCATTGCTCGAAGACCGGGTACTGGTAGGCCAGGGCAAGCCGCAACTTTATGGCAGCCAGCTGCAAACCAACGCGGCCACCAACAAGTACGAGCTGTTTCCCATTGAAGACGAGGCCCACGTGGATGAGCGGCGGGCCACAGTTGGATTGGGGCCGCTGGCCGAATACGCCAGGCTGTTTGGAGTTGAATACAGATACCCGCCCAAAGCGAAGTAACCGGGCTGCCCACTAAATTCAGTTCCTGCGGTGACCATTGTCGCCCGGCTGCCTTAAAAAAGTGGCCGGGCGGCTTGTTTTAGGCGGTTGTGGAAAACTTCCCTATTTTTTCCTTGCCCTCCCAAAACAGAAGGGGTAATTTCAAGGATTGATTACTCCCGAAGGTCCACGCGCCGACGGCATCCTTTCTACCCTTTCGATAACTGCCTCAACTACTTGCCGCCGGCTCTGCGCTGCGTTGGCACCCTCAGTATATACGCCAAAACCCACACCAAAACACTACTGGTATGCTAGTAATTAAACGCGACGGCCGCCGCGAATCCGTCAAGTTCGACAAGGTAACCGCCCGCATTGAGAAGCTCTGCTACGGGCTGAACATGGATTTCGTGTCGCCGATTGCCGTGGCCATGAAGGTGATTGACGGCATCTACGACGGC
>JAYULN010000773.1:0-1005 GCA_043763525.1 Hymenobacter sp. | reverse complement strand
GCGCACTTCGATGGCGTGGCCGGTGATGGCGAGGTCTTCCTGGGCGAAGGCGAGGGGCTCGCCCTGGGCCACTTTGATTTGCTCTTTCACCAGGTCGAGCCCGGTGATTTGTTCTGTTACGGGGTGCTCGACCTGGAGGCGGGTATTCATCTCCAGGAAGTAGAAATTGCGCTTATCATCGAGCAGGAACTCCACGGTGCCGGCCCCCGCGTAGCTGCAGGCGCGGGCAACGTCGACGGCGCAGCGGCCCATTTCGGCGCGTAGCTCGGGCGTGAGCACCGAAGAGGGCGCTTCCTCAATGACCTTCTGGTGGCGGCGCTGGATGCTGCATTCGCGCTCGAACAGGTGCACGATGTTGCCGTGCTCGTCGCCCAGCACCTGGATTTCGATGTGGCGCGGGCCGGTTACGAATTTCTCGATGAACACCGCGCCATCGCCGAAGGCCGACACGGCTTCGTTGATGGCCAATTGCATCTGCTCCTCGAACTCGCCCGCGTTGTTTACGATGCGCATGCCCTTGCCGCCACCGCCGGCCGAGGCTTTGATGAGAATCGGGAAGCCCACTTCCTCGGCAATGCGCTTGGCGGCGGGCACGTCGGAGATGGCCTCGTCGGTGCCGGGCACCAGTGGGATGTTATAGGCCTTCACGGCTTGCTTGGCCGAGAGCTTGTCGCCCATCATCTCCATGGCCTCGGGGCTGGGACCCACGAAAATGAGGCCCGCTTCGCGCACCATCCGGGCAAAGCCGGCATTCTCCGAGAGAAAGCCGTAGCCGGGGTGAATGGCATCGACCCCTAATTCCTTACAGACTTCGATAATTTTATCGCCGCGCAGGTAGCTGTCTTTCGAGGCCGGCGGGCCTACGCACACGGCCTCGTCGGCGTAGCGCACGTGCAGGGCGTTGCGGTCGGCCTCGGAGTAGATGGCCACCGTGGCAATGCCCATTTCCTTGGCCGAGCGCAGCACGCGCAGGGCAATTTCGCCCCGGTTGGCGACGAGCAGCTT
>JAYULN010000772.1:0-2881 GCA_043763525.1 Hymenobacter sp. | reverse complement strand
TCGGGCAGCAGGTACTTGGGGTCGGGGTGAATTTCGAGCTTGAGCCAGTTGGTTTCGAGCGCCTCGCGGGCCAGCTGCGCGGCAAAAACGGCCTCCCTGGCCGTGCGCACGCCCGACGTATTGGGCAGCAGGCTGAACTGCGGATGCGCCAGATGACGCAGAATATCGTCCTCCGCGTCGGCCACGTCCACCCGTTTCAGTGCCACCGTCACCAGCTCCGAGCCGGAGGCCAGCAGGGCCGCTTCCATCAGCCCCGAGGAGCTGAACTTGCCCGTGCCGGTGAACAGGCGCGAGGAAAACGTGCGGCCGGCAATAACCAGTTGTTGCGTTGCCATAAGGGTTGCTTAAACAGCGGCCACAGCCGCCAATTCGTTGAGTAAAGCCCGCGCCGCCGCCGCCGGGTTTTCGGCCTGACCAATGCTGCCCGCCACGGCGATGCCGTGCAGGCCCGTGGCCCGCAGCGCGCCCACATCGGCCAGTATAATGCCCCCAATGCCGACAATAGGCACCGTGAGACCCGCGGCCCGGCACTGCTGGAGAATTTCGGCATAGCCCGTCAAACCCAGAATCGGACTAAGCTTTTCCTTGGTTTGGGTGAAGCGAAACGGCCCCAGCCCGACGTAATCGACCCCGGCGGCGGCCAGCCGCCGCACGTCGGCAAAAGTGTTAGCCGTGCCGCCGATGATGCACTTCGCTCCCAGCAGGGCCCGCGCTTCGGCGGGGGGCGTGTCGGCCGCGCCCAGATGTACGCCGTCGGCCCCGATTTCCTGGGCCAGGCGCGGGTTGTCGTTGATGAGCAGCGTGGCCCCGTAGCGGCGGGCGACGGCCTGGGTGTCCAGCGCCAGCTGCTTCCAGGCCGCGTAGGGCTGGTTTTTCACCCGGAGCTGCACCCAGCGCACCCCGCCCTGGCAGGCCCGCTCGGCCGCCTCGGGGGTGGTGGTGATGTAGTGAAGAGAACTGATTTTCATGATTGGCTATCGAATCGAATGATACCCCAGCAGCGAGTCGTTGCTGGCCAGAAACGCGGTGGTGTAATCCTTCCCTGCCCGGCAGGCTTCCGGCAGGCTTTGCCCCTTTGCCAGCCCGGCCAGCACCGCCGCCGACAGCACGCAGCCGCTGCCGTGCTTCGCGCCGTGCGGCAACCTTGGTGCGCTGAACTCGTGCCGCTGGCCGTTTGCCAGCAGCACATCGGTGGCCGAATCCCCGTCGGCGTGCCCGCCCTTCAGCAGCACCGGGCAAAAGGCGCTGACGGCTTCGGCCGCCACCTCGGCCGATTCGGCCGGCCACAGACGCAGCATTTCGGGCCGGTTGGGGGTAATAAGCGCCATTTCGGCGCACAGCACGCGGATTAGCTCGCGGTCGGTGGGCCGGTGAAACTCGTAGCCGGCGGTGGCTTTCAGCACCGGGTCCCACACGAGTTGCAGGCGCGGGTTTTGGCTTTTCAGCCAGCCCACCAGCTCCCGCAATTCCGGCAGGCTTTCGACCAATCCGATTTTGATGAAGTCGACCCGAAACCGGGCCAGCAGCACCCGAATCTGGTCCCGGATAGCTGCTGCCGACACCCAGCTCACCCGCTCAAACGCCACGTCGTTCTGCACGGTGAGGGCCGTACACACGCCCAATCCGTACACGCCGCTGGCTTCCAGCGTTTTCACGTCGGCCAGCAGGCCCGCGCCCGCGCTGGGGTCGAAGCCGGCAATGCTGAGGGCGTAGGGGCGTGGTGGCTGGGGCATTGGTACCGAGTTGAACGTCATGCAGCGCGCAGCGCAGCATCTTGCCCGCCACCACTAATTCTACGGTTTGGATTACTTACTGCGGGCAAGATGCTGCGCTGCGCGCTGCATGACGTTCAGTTCAGTTGGTTTACCAATCACAGGTAAATCTCGCTGCCCTTGTTCACAAACTCGCGCGACTTCTCCGCCATGCCGCTGGCCAGCACTTCGCTGGCCGTCATGTCCTGTTTGGCGGCGTAGTCGCGCACTTCCTGCGTGATTTTCATCGAGCAGAAATGCGGGCCGCACATCGAGCAGAAGTGGGCCACTTTGGCCCCTTCGGCGGGCAGGGTTTCGTCGTGGTACTCGCGGGCCGTGTCGGGGTCGAGGCTCAGGTTGAACTGGTCTTCCCAGCGGAACTCGAAGCGGGCTTTGCTCAGGGCGTTGTCGCGGTATTGCGCGCCGGGGTGGCCTTTGGCGAGGTCGGCGGCGTGGGCCGCGATTTTGTAGGCAATCACGCCATCTTTCACGTCCTGCTTGTTGGGCAAACCCAGGTGCTCCTTGGGCGTTACGTAGCACAGCATGGCCGTGCCGAACCAGCCAATCATGGCCGCCCCGATGGCCGAGGTGATGTGGTCGTAGCCCGGCGCGATGTCCGTCGTGAGCGGCCCCAACGTGTAGAACGGCGCTTCGTGGCACTCCTTCAACTGCTTGTCCATGTTCTCCTTGATGAGGTGCATGGGCACGTGGCCGGGGCCCTCAATCATCACCTGCACGTCGTGGGCCCAGGCAATTTTAGTGAGCTCGCCCAGCGTTTCCAGCTCGGCAAACTGGGCCTCGTCGTTGGCATCGGCAATGGAGCCGGGGCGCAGCCCGTCGCCCAGCGAGAAGGCCACGTCGTAGGCCTTCATGATTTCGCAGATTTCCTCGAAGTGCGTGTAGAGGAAACTCTCTCTGTGATGCGCCAGGCACCATTTGGCCATAATCGAGCCCCCGCGCGACACGATGCCGGTCACGCGCTTGGCCGTCATCGGCACGTAGCGCAGCAGCACGCCCGCGTGGATGGTGAAGTAGTCGACGCCCTGCTCGGCCTGCTCGATGAGCGTGTCGCGGAACAGCTCCCAGGTCAGGTCCTCGGCCTTGCCGTTCACCTTTTCCAGGGCCTGGTA
>JAYULN010000771.1:0-7172 GCA_043763525.1 Hymenobacter sp. | reverse complement strand
GAGAACATGCAGGAGCTGCTCAACGGTATCAAAGAATACGTGGACGACCCCGAGCGCGAGGACAAAAGCCTCGGCGCGTTCCTGCAGGACATTGCCCTCGTCACGGATTCGGACCTGAAAGATGCCGCCCAGGAAGGCGAGGCGGTAACGCTGATGACCATTCACTCGGCCAAGGGCCTCGAATTTCGCAACGTGTACATCGTGGGCATGGAGGAAAACCTCTTTCCGAGCCAGATGATGATTACCTCGCGGGCCGATTTGGAGGAGGAGCGCCGCCTGTTTTACGTGGCCATCACGCGGGCCGAAAAGAAGCTCACCCTGAGCTACGCCACTTCGCGCTACCAGTGGGGCAACCTGCGCAGCTGCGAAAAAAGCCGCTTTCTGGACGAAATCGACCCGCAGTACGTCAACTTCAAGTTTGCGGCCGGGCCGGGGCCGGGCACGGGCGAGTCGCCGTTTCAGCACGTATTCGAGCGGCGCTCGAACCTGATACCCACCCCGCCGCGTAAGGTGCAGGCCCTCAAGTACGTGGCCCCGGCCGATTTCGCCCCTTCCGATACTACGAAGCTACAGGCCGGCCAGCGCGTGGAGCACGCTAAATTTGGGTTTGGCGTGGTGAATGCGCTCGAAACCCAGCAAGGCACCACCAAGGCCACCATCCTATTTGAAGAAGTAGGCGAGAAAGTGCTGCTGCTGAGCTTCGCTAAGCTGCGGGTACATTAAGGGGGCTGTAGAGACGCATGCTTGCGTGTCGTCGTTGAACGGCCAACGAAAGTCTCCCTAAACGGTATCGTTCAACGACGAGACGCAAGTATGGGTCTCTACAACTGCCCCAAACAAGTCCGATTCCCCACGCCCTATCTTTGGCCTGAGCCCCGCCCCCGGCGGCCTCCCCTACTGTCTTTTATGATTGATATCAATTCCCTGCCCTTCCACCTGCGACTGCTGGTGCGCGAATACGGGCAAAGCACTTACCAACTCATCCAGGGCCTCAAAGACATGGAGGATTTGGCCGAGCGCACCAAGCGGGCCGGGCAAATTGTGCAGCTCATGCTGCGCCTGCAACCTTCCCTGCGCGAGCTGCCCGAGATACAAACCCGCCTCTGGAACCACCTGCACGCCATGGCCGGCGAAGAAGTGGCCCTTGATGCGCCCGTGCCCCTGCGCAGCCTCACGGTGCGCACCACCAAGCCCACCCGCGTGGCTTATCCGCGCCAGGCCCCTAAGCTGCGCGCCTACGGTGCGGGCATTGAGGCCCTTATTGCCAAGGCCCTGACGCTGGAAGATGCCGCCGAGCGCGAACAGGCCACCGTACAGATTGGCCGAACCATGAAATTCCTGTACCGCCAGCACAACAAGGAAAACGCTAAGGATGTGACCATTCTGCGCCACCTGAGCGAGTTATCGGGCGGCCAGTTGAAACTGGACCCGACCGACGTCGACAACGAGAACCTATTTGAGATGCCGACGGCTCCGACGGGTAGCAAGCCGTTCATCGTGCCCCAGCCCGCTGCCCGCGAGGGCCGCGACCGTGACCGTCGCGAAGGCCGCGATAACCGCGAAGGCCGCGATAACCGGGGCAACGGCAACGGCGGTGGCTTCGGCAATAAAAACGGCAAGAAGCGCAAAAAAGGCCGCAGCCAGGAGCCGCAGCAGCCGCCTCAATAATTATTCTCCGGTAGTCGGCATTGAGTAGTCGGTAGTCGGACTATTCTGGTTAAGCTCGGTTGTCTTTTCCCGACTACTCACTCCTTTTTACTGACTACTCAACACCTGCTACATGGCTGCATTTGAAGTACGCGGCGGCAAAACGCTGCGCGGCGAAATCACGCCCCAGGGGGCCAAAAACGAAGCGCTCCAGATTCTTTGCGCGGTATTGCTTACCCCGGAGCCGGTTACCATCAGCAATATTCCCGACATCCGCGATGTCAATAAGCTCATCGAGCTGCTGCGCGACATGGGCGTGAAAGTGGGCAAGCTCGCCTCGGATACCTACGTTTTTCAGGCCGAAAACGTGAACCTCGACTACATGGACTCGCCCGAGTTCGTGGCCCAGGCCGGGGCGCTGCGCGGCTCCGTGATGATTCTTGGCCCCATGCTGGGGCGCTACGGCCGCTGCCAGCTGCCCAAGCCAGGCGGCGACAAAATTGGCCGCCGGCCCATGGATACGCACTTTCTGGGCCTCGAAAAGCTGGGCGGCAAGCTTACGCTCGAAAGCAAGGATTTCTACCGCATCAAGGCCGAAGGAAAGCTGCGCGGCACGCACATGCTGCTCGACGAAGCCTCGGTAACCGGCACGGCCAACATTCTGATGGCTGCCGTATTGGCCGAAGGCACCACCACCATTTACAACGCCGCCTGCGAACCGTACTTGCAGCAGCTCTGCCGGATGCTGGTGCGGATGGGGGCCAACATTCAGGGCACCGGCTCGAACCTGCTCACCATCGTGGGCGTGGAGCGCCTCGGCGGCACCGAGCACCGCATGCTCCCCGACATGATTGAAATTGGCTCTTTTATCGGCCTCGCGGCCATGACCGGCTCCGAAATCACCATCAAGGACTGTCAAATTGCCGAACTCGGGCTTATCCCCGACACTTTCCGCAAACTGGGCATTCAACTCGACTTTCGGGGCGATGACATCCACATTCCGGCCCAGCCGCACTACGAAATCGCCACGTACCTCGACGGCTCCATCCTCACGGTGAGCGACCACACCTGGCCGGGCTTCACCCCCGATTTGCTCAGCATTGTGCTCGTGGTGGCCTGCCAGGCCAAGGGGACGGTGCTCATTCATCAAAAAATGTTTGAGTCGCGCCTGTTCTTCGTCGATAAGCTCATCGACATGGGGGCCCAGGTGATTCTCTGCGACCCGCACCGCGCCACCGTTATCGGCCTCGACCAGCGCACCCGCCTGCGCGGCATCACCATGACTTCGCCCGACATTCGGGCGGGCGTGGCGCTGCTCATCGCCGCCCTATCGGCCGAAGGCAAAAGCACGATTGAAAACGTGGAGCAGATTGACCGCGGCTACCAGAACATCGACCTGCGCCTGAATGCGCTGGGGGCCGATATTCGTCGACTGTAAGCTGCTTTCTTCGGATTTTCAAAAATGCCCGGCCTACCCGCCGGTCATTTTCATTACCCGCTATACGGGTTACTTCGGGTTGGGTGTTGGCACGAAAAGAGCTGAGCGCTACGAATGAGTGATGAAGTTTAAGCCTCACTTGGAGCAATTCTCCGGTCAGGGCACGTCAAAAATTAAAACCAAACGGATTAACTTTTGACACGTGCCCTGACCGGAGAATCGCCACCCGGCCGCTGGAATGCGTCGGATTTACTTCCAGCCGCCACCCAGCGCCCGGTACACATTCACCGAGGCATTGAGCTGCTGCATCTTGGTTTCAATCAGGTCAAATTTCGATTCCAACGCCTCGCGCTGGGTGAAGAGGACTTCCGTGTACTCGGCGCGGGCCGAGCGGAAGAGGCTGTTGGAAATCTCAACTGATTGGTTGAGGGCGGCTACTTCCTTGGCTTTCGCATCGTAGCTTTTCTCCAGGTTGCTGATGTTCGAGAGCTGATTATTGACTTCGATGTAGGCATTCAGCACCGTCTTCTCGTAGCGGTACACGGCCTGGGTTTGCAGGGCGTTGGCGTTGTAATACAGCGCCTTGATGCCGTTACGATTTACCAGCGGCGCGGCCAGGTCACCGGCCAGCGAATAGAGCATCGACTCCGGGGCCGAAACCAACAGGGCCGGATTGAACGCCGCGAACCCGACACCCCCGGTCAGGCGTAGCGAGGGGTAGAAGTTGGCGCGGGCCACCTGCACGTCGAGCTTGGCGGCCACGAGCTGCTGCTCGGCCTGACGGATGTCGGGGCGGTTGCTCAGCAATTGCGTGGGCAGCCCGGCCTGGATGGCCGTGGGCAACAGCGTGTTGAACGACTGGTCGTTGCGAACCACTGGCTGCGGGTAGCGGCCGGCCAGGTAGTTAATCCGGTTCTCGGTTTCGACGATGCTTTGCTGGAGCTTGAACTGCAGGGCTTTGGTGTGCTGCACCTGAGCTTCAAAGCGTTTCACGGCCAGCTCGGTGGTGCGGGCGGCTTCCTTCTGGAGCTTCACCAGCTCCAGCGCGTTGCTCTGGATGCCGATGTTCTGCTTCACGATGGCCAGCTGATTATCAAGGGCCAGCAGCTCGTAATACGAGTTGGCGATTTCGGAAATCAGATTGGTCATCATGAAGTTTTTACCCTCCACGGTGGCCAGGTAGCGGATGGCGGCGGCTTTGCGGGCCGTGCGCAGCTTATGCCAGATATCGACTTCCCAGGTGGCAAACGCACCCAGCTGAAAATTTGTCAGCGGGTCGGGCGTGCGGCGGCCTTCCTTGATGTCGATGTTCTCCTCGGTAGCGCCTTGCAGCGTGTACCGGCCCACTTTCTCCACGTCGGCGCGGGCACCCAGGCTCACGAAAGGCAGGTATTCGCCTTTGCGGATGCGGATTTCGTTGCGGGCAATTTCAATTTCCTGCAACGTGATGTTCAACTCCTGATTGTTTTGCAGCCCGGTTTCAATCAGCGCCTGTAGGTTGGGGTCGGTGAAAAACTGCTTCCACTGGCGCTGGCCGATGTTGGTGCTGTCGAGGGTGGCCGCCGAGGTGGCGGTGGGGTAGCTGGCGGGTGTATTGCGGCGCTCGTTTTTCACTACTAGCTCCGGCGTTTTGCAGGCCGCGAAGGCCAGCGACAGGCTGACAGCAGTCAGGCCTTGATAAATATGTTTCTTAAGCATAAGGCTCGGTTTCTTCGATTAATACGCGGGGCTCAACACCTTCAAAAATGGGGGACTCGTTCTCGTCCCGAATTAGCTTTTTGTTGCCGGCCAGAGTGCCAAAGAAGTAGTACAGGCCAGGAATGATAATTACTCCGAACACAGTGCCGAACAGCATACCGCCCAGCGCCGAGCTACCAATGGTCCGGTTGCCGATAGCGCCCGCGCCGGTAGCCACCACCAGCGGAATAAGGCCGGCGATGAAGGCAAACGAAGTCATCAGGATGGGGCGGAAACGCACTTTTGCACCTTCAATCGCCGCGTCGCGAACGGACATGCCTTCTTCGTGTTTCAGGGCCGCGAATTCCACAATCAGTACCGCGTTTTTACCCAGCAGACCGACCAGCATCACGAGGCCTACCTGGGCGTAGATGTCGTTGGCGAGGCCGAACATTTTGATGAACAGGAACGAGCCGAACACGCCCGCCACCAGCGAGAAAATAACGGCCAGCGGCAGCAGAAAGCTTTCGTACTGCGCGGCCAGTACCAAGTAAACGAACAGCAGCACAACCAGGAAAATAACGGTCGATTCGTTGCCCCGACTCACTTCGTCTTTCGATAGGCCGCCCCAGTCGATGTCGTAACCGTGGGGCAGGGTTTTGGCCACCTCCTGCACGGCCTTGAGGGCTTCGCCGCTGCTGAACCCGTTGGCCGCGCCGCCCCGAATGGAGGCGGTAGTGTACATGTTGTAGCGGTTGATTTCGTTAGCACCCTGCGACTTCACGATTTTCATAAAGGCCGAGAACGGCACCATTTCGCCCTTGTCGTTTTTGGCCCACATGTTCAGGATGTCCTCGGGCAGGCGGCGGTATTCGGGCGAAGCCTGCACGTACACCTTGAAAAAGCGCTGGTATTTGATAAAGCCCAGCTCGTAGGTCGAGCCCACCATGATGCTCAGCGTGTTCATGGCGTTGCCGATGCTCACGCCCTTCTGCATGGCCAGCTCGTTGTCAATCTTCAGCTCGTACTGCGGATAATCGGCCGAGAAGAAGGTGAACAGGCCCGCCAGCTCCTGGCGTTTTTTCAGCTTGCCCATGAATTCCTCGTTCACCTTTTCCAGGGCCTTGTAGTCGCCGGAGTTGGTTTTATCGAGCAATTGCAGCTGGAAGCCGCCGGCCGCGCCGTAGCCCGGCACGGCCGGCGGCTCGAAGAATTCGATGGTCGCGCCGGGAATCTGATGCGCTTTTTTCTCCAGGTTGCCGATGATATCGGCGATGGATTCCTTGCGCTCCGACCACGGTTTCAAGTCCAGCAGCAAGGTGCCGGCGTTCGAGCCCCGGCCTTCGGTGAGCACCTCGTAGCCGGCCAGCGAGGAGATGTTGGCAATGCCGGGCACGTCCTTGGCCAGGCCGGCCAGGCGCTGCGACACGGCATTGGTTTGTTCCAGCGTGGTGCCGGGCGGGGTCTGCACGATGGCGTAAATCAGGCCCTGGTCCTCGCTCGGAATAAAGCCGGCCGGCAGCCCGGCCGTGATGGCCCAGATGCCCAGCCCGAAGGCCAGCAGCATGGCGAAGGTGATAATCCGGTTGGCCACAATCTTCTCCAACAGGCCGGTGTAGGCATTGGTCAGCTTCTCAAACCCGCGGTTGAAGGCATCAAAAAAGCGCTGAATGGGCGTTTTCTTCTTGGGCTGACCGTGGTGGTTTTTTAAAATCATGGCGCAGAGCACCGGGGTCAGCGTCAGGGCCACAAGGCCCGAAATGACGATGGCCGTGGCCATGGTAATCGAGAACTGCCGGTAGAAAATGCCCACCGGGCCGCTCATAAACGATACCGGGATGAACACGGCCGTCATCATGATGGTGATGGCGATGATGGCCCCACTGATTTCGCCCACCACCTTGCGCACCGCGTTATATGGGGAAAGATGCTCTTCCTCCATCTTGGCATGCACGGCCTCAATCACCACAATGGCGTTATCGACCACAATGCCAATGGAAAGCACCAGCGCAAACAGCGTAATCATGTTGATGGTCAGCCCAAAAGCCTGCATCGCCATGAACGAGCCCACCAGCGATACCGGCACGGCCAGCGCCGGAATCAGCGTCGAGCGCCAGTCGCCCAGGAACAGGAATACCACCAAGGCCACCAGAATAAAGGCGTCGCGCAGGGTGTGAATCACGTTCTCAATCGAGGCATCGAGGAAGTTCGACACGTCGTAGGTGATTTTGTAATCCATACCCGGCGGAAAGGTCTTTTTCAGCTCTTCCAGCTTGGTTTTCACCTCCTTAATTACGTCGCTGGCATTGCTGCCGTAGGTCTGCTTCAGCACGATGGCCGCCGACGGGTACTGGTTCAGGTTGGAGTAGATGTCGTAGAATTCCGAGCCCAGCTCCACGTTGGCCACGTC
>JAYULN010000770.1:0-7183 GCA_043763525.1 Hymenobacter sp. | reverse complement strand
GCCCTTGATGTTGGCGGCCGTGATGATGCCGTTCCGTACGTCGAAGTAGCTCCCCGTATTCTTGTTGCCGTAGATGTAGGTGGTAACCGGGCCGTTCTCCTCCCGCTGGTCGGCAACGCCAAAGCTGGCCGTCAGGTGTTCCAGCGTCATGCCAACGGTTACTTCCTGAGCGGCCAGTTGCTCGCCTATCTCGAAGCCGAACCGTTGTTGCAGGCCAAGCCGCCAAATCGAGTAATTACCCGAAACAAGGAGTTGGTCCAGGTCGGTGAGCAGCTGGAGCTTCATCTGCTCGGCTTCGGAGCGCTCTTCGGGCGTGAGCGGGCGGTTGGGGTCGCCCGCCGCGGGCTCGTTAGTGGGGAACTCAATGGCCATGGTGGGAGAATGGTGAAAACGCGAAAGATTGAAGACAAAGCGGCTCCTACGATGCCAGCCCACGGCGGCCGCGCTGCCGGGCCGGCATAGTGGCCGGCTCGGTGCGGGGCTGAGCCGGTGCGCCGAAAAAGACGAAGTAGGCGTCGGCCTGGGGGAAGTGCTGCACCAGCGAGTAGAGCAGCTTCAGGTTGCAGTGGTAGCGGCCGGTCTGTATCTCGCTGAGCACGCCGGGCCGGACGCCCATCGCTTCGGCGGCCTGGCGGTACGAGGCAAACGCCCCGAGCTGCAGCAGGCGGTCGAGCTCGAGCAGAAACCGGCGGTCGGTGGCGGCTTGGTCGAAGTCGGGCAGTGGGTGGAGGGTAGTGAACATAGGGGAAGGGGAGAGCCATTCTCCAATCGACTGAAAACTCAGCCGATTGAAAGGAGGTAAATCAATCGCGTCAAAAGTTACGCCATCGGTTTACCGTCCATTGTCGGGTACGTAGATGTTGGAGCCAGGCTGCAAGGCCTCTCCCTTGGTGGTGAGGTCGTGTTTCTCCGGAGCGTAAGCTCCATGCAGCTTCAGTACCTGCACGACGGCATCTTTGGCATCGTAGAGCTCCACCCCAATGCCGTAGCGCGTGGGAGTAATCTTCTTGATGAGCCCGGCAGCCTCCAGCTTCAGGGCCTTCACCAGGTCGAGCTGGGCTTCCTCGCGGGCCACCGTGGGGCCGTTGACCCACTTGGTGGCGGTGGGGTTGCGCTGTAGCTCCAACTCGTAGCGTATCAGCTGCATCTGGCGGCCCAAGTGCTCCTGGAAGGCGCGGCCCTCGTAGTCGGCCCTGGCTGCCTCAGGCAACAGAGCCGTTGTTTGCTGCGTCACTTGCTCCTCGAACTGCATTTCAGCCTGCAACTCCTCGATGACGACGACTAGCGGCTTCTCGATGCGGGGCGTGTGGGCCACCACGGCCAGGGAATACACGTCGGCGATGCTGGCCCGGCCCCAACTGCTCATCCGAACCGTGGCCTCACCCGTGGCCATCGTCAGCTCCTCGGCACGCTTGGCCACCGCCGCTTTGATGCGGGGGTCGCGCCAAAGCTTTTGGGCCATTTGCTTGGCGTTATCCTGGGTGTAACCTGCCCGACGCGCAGCACCCGCTTTATTCCAGTTCACGCACAGTTCCTCTACAAACCGCAGCTGCTGCGCCGTGAGGGGGCGCTGTCGTGGCGCTTTTTTGAGTGTGTCTGCCTGTCCCGTGGGCATCGCTAGTGGGTAAAAAGGTAAGGAAAGGTAAGGATGTGATGTACGTAAAATAAGCACGTAATTGCCAAGGTGCGATGCCGTGGGTAGTTGGAGGGGGTTGCCGAAGCATCTCTGCCGCAGCAGTAATCTATACTTATCGAGGGCAGGGCTGGAGCCTGAAAGCCCGTTGGGCCAGGCTTACACTCGGATGCCGCGGCGGCGGGCTTCCTGTACCAGCCGCTGGTAGGCCTTTCCCTCGGCGGCATCCCATTGCGTTGCGAACGTGGGTTCCGCTTCCCGCGCGGCAAAGGCTACTGCCCGCTCAATGCGGGCGGCTTTACACGCAATGCCCACGATGCCGCTCCCGGCCAACGACCTCAGAAAGGCCGGCCGCCAATCCCGCGCAACGGTTGGCTTAGTCATTGGTAGGGGCTTGTGGAAGCCATGGAACGGAGGCGGCATATTCAGACGGCGCATAACGCCGGTGCCACTCCAGTACCTTGTGCAGGGCGTCCTCGGCGCTGAACAACTCAATCGCTACCTCCACCGTGTCCACCGGGCCGAGTAGCGTCGGCGTGGTTTTTTGCGTCTGTACGACCCGGCGCAACAGGTCGCGGTTGGCGTATGCCTGGTCCGTGTTCAGGTCGATAAGCACCTGCCCGGCCGGTCCCACGACCAGGAACGGTGCCATCTTGCCCCGGGCCCAGCGCGTGAGCTGCAATAGGGCCTGCGTCGGCGTCATGCCGTCCGACTCGGCCAGCGCCAGTATACCTTCCTCGATGGGTAAGGGACCCAGCAGGGCCTCCGCGATGCGGGTGATACGCTCAGAATCGGCTATGATTTCGTTTAAGCCCGGAAAAACACCCGAATCGGGGGTGGGTTGGAGCGCGGAAAAATCGGGAGTATTTTTTGTTGACATGGCAAAAAGGTAAACTAAGGTAAATCGGTTGGGGAATTGATAAAGGGACGGGGCACAGGAGATAGCACATGGCTTAGCCACGGCGGCTAGTGCCGACAAATGGAATGATGTTGCAGAGTTCTTCGAGGCGGTTCACGGCCCGCTCGCCGTAGCGCTCCTCCCAGCTGGGCATGTCGGGGGGCATCTCGGGCGTGCGATAGAGCGGGTTGTTGCTGCTCAGGTGAGTGGCCCAGCGGGGCAGCGTGCCATCCTGGTAGCGGCGGTAGCGGCCCAGCAGCACCTTGGCCATCGGCGCGTCGGGGTTGCCGTAGTCCTTTACCACAGCCTCCTCGGTGCACACGTCGTCGATGCACAGGTGCCGGCCATCGCGGCCGCAGAGGTCGGCCTGGGCCTTGCGCCCTTCCTCACCGGCCCGGTAGGCCGACTCCACGGCGTCGGCCGTCGTCATCCGGTAGCCGCGAATCGGGTTGGTGGCGAAGGTTTTCAGCAGAATGGTTTTGCCCACGCCCACCGGCCCGAGCAGGGCCAGGCCCTTGTGAATGCTCAGGCCCGTGAGCCCCAGCCCCGCGCCGTGCTTCAAAAACGCGGCCTCGTCGCCGGCGAAGTAGTAGGCCAGCAGGTCGAAGAGCTCGGCCCCGTGCTGCGTGAGCGTAAAGGCCAGCGGCGGCATGAGCCGGGCCGTGAGCCGCTGGCCGTTGGCCCACGCCCACCGGCCCAGCGCGGCGGCATCCCACGGGGTTTTGGGCAGCTCGCGGGCGGCCTGCTCGGCGGCTCGTTGCTGCGCCGATACCCACGCGGCCTGCAGCTCACCCCACACGCGCTGCTGCATGGTGGCCAGCGCCGCGTCGGTTTCGGCCACGGTGAGCAGCACCTGCTCGCGGGGCAGCAGCTCGGGTGGCTCCGGGCTGTGTTCACGGCGCACGTTGTGCCAGGTGTCGGTGTCGGCATCGTGCACCAGGTCGGTGTTCAGCGCCCGCCAGCTCACGAAGGCGCGGTAGAGCCCGCCCCACTTGACGCTGCGGGCCTGGTGCAGGGCGTAGTCGACGTGGCCCGGCAGCAACTCGATTTCATCAGGCGGCGGAGGAGGACCGGTCGCGTCCGCCGGTGTACGCCGCAGCGGAGAGGTTGCTGACGCGGCCGGCCGCCGCAGCCGGGCCCGGATTTCGGCGATGGGAAGAGCCATGGGTTTGGGTGTGAAGGATGAGGTTTTTCCAGTTGGAGGAAATAGTGTCGTCGATGATTTTCAGGGCCGTGAGCTCGGAGCCGGCGGCCAGCGTGCCGCACTTGTCGAGGTCGGCCTGCTCGGAGATGTCGCCCCGGAAGGCCTTGTCGATTTCAGCCCGGTAGCGTCGCCACTTCACCCACGCGGTCCGGAAGGCCGGCGAATCGAAGGGCAGCGTGAGCTGGGGCGGGAAGGCCTCGGGGTCGCGACCAAAGGGCTGGGGGGGCTTCGCAACGGGGGGCGGCGTTGGGGCAGTCGCCTGGGTTTCAGGGGCTGAATTTTCGCCCCCTATTTTTTTTTGAGCACCCCCGCCCACCTCGGTTAGAGTTTCCTTTTGGAATACGTTAGTATTCTTTCCTTTTTCTTTTCCTTTTCCCCCGTTTTCCGTGGGTTTTCCATCGGGAAACGACGCAGTACTATCCGAATGTGCGTCTGCTTTGCGGGAACGGTCTTTTTCGCGCAGCCCGGTCACCTTCTCCCGGCGCTTTTGAATGCCGTTGGATGTCAGCATTTGCCGCTCGGTGTAGGCCGCCCGGTCGAATAAACCCACCTGGAACATGGTTTCGACGTGTGCTTGCAACATTTCTATCGTCATTTCCAGTTGTTTTCCCAGGGTTTTCCAACGGAAAACGATGGACATATCCAGCTCGGCATTTTCGGTTTGGTAGATGTGTTGCAACAGCTTGAGGTACACGGCGAAGCCGACGAGCCCGTGCTCGGCTTCCAGCATCTCCACCTTATCGTCCATCTGACAGTCGAGGGGGAAGTATTCTAAGCCTATTTTCTTCGGACGGGCCATTTTCAGGAGGTAGTAGTTTGAAACGAGCTGTAGTCGAGCAGTCGCGGTAGGTCGCGCTCGGTAATGGGAAAGGGGGGGGGGGCTGAACACGTCGACGGCCGGGTCGGGGCTATACTCGCAGCATGCCGTAGCCGGTGGCCCCGCACTGGGTGTGAATGGCCTTGATGCGGCGGTCATTTCGCAGGTTGGCCTCGTGGGTAGAGTAGTCGGCTTTATGTCGGGAGGTGCGAGCCATGGGAAGGGCTAGGAATTAGAAAGTTCGGCAGGTGTGATGCCAGCCCTCAGCATCGCCTCGAAGGCAGCTGGTAAAGCCTCTATTATGCCGGCGGCGGCCAGGTGCTCTAGCGTACGGCCCCGCTGCACCTGCTCGTCGAGGAACGCAGCGGTCGCAGCTTTGGCCGGCTCCAGCCTGCGCAGCACTTGGCGGCCCGAGAGCGAGCGCACTTTCAGCCCACGCGATACAGCGTCCCTTATATAGGCGCTAGGCTGGCGGCCTGTAAGCAGGCGCATCACGGCTCGGTGGTGGCGCATTACTTCGCCCACGCCCGAGCCGAAACCGAAAAGGTATGAGGCCGCTGCTTTTACCTGCTGCACCTGCACCGTGGGCTTAGTAAAGTCGGGCAGCGGGGTAGCCGGCGGCGGGGTGTCACGCAGCTGGGCCTGCATTCGGTCGAACTGCGCAATGTAGCCTTGCTTGAATTCAGCGGCTTTCTGGCCAGTAAAGCCCATCACGAGGAATGCGAAGCCGGCCCGTGTCATCATTACCGCCGGCTGCTCTTTGCCCCGCCCATCGAGGTAGGTGATGGGCTGAAAATTCAGCCGCGAGAATTCGGGGTCGCAACTCAGATTGGCCAGCGACTGAAGCATGTTTTTATGCCGCTTCCCGGACGCTCTGGCTACGAGGCGGGAATCAGTAACCGGCGTTCCCTTAAGCGATGTGTATACCAGCAGGCTCACGAGACAGGTTCGTTACGCGGCGGCAGCCGTAGCCGCAGCGCTAGTGGAACCAAACCCGGTGCCGGCAGCAGCACCGGCACGCCGTGGGGCAGGGGAGGTGGGCGGCGTGGGCGTGGGAGCCTCTGGCTGAGCGGCGGCCGCGTATTCCTTCATGGCCTGGGCCATCGCCTGAAGTAACACTTTGGGATTCTTCGAGTCCAACACCAGCTCGTGAATCTGGCGCGAGCCGTCGAGCACGCCCCATTTGGTGCGCGGGCCGCCTTCGCTGGCAAACATCTTGTCGACCAGCTTGCCCACCATCGCGCAGTCATCGGCATCCGTCGCGTTGGGGTCGCGTAGGGCCTGGCGCATCTCTGATTGCAGTTTTTCGCCATCTACCAGCGCAACCTCAACCAAGTGTCGGATGCGGTAAAACAGGTCCATCTCGGCATCAATCCGTACACGCGCCCGTTCGACTTGTGCCCACGAGGTTTCTTCATCCGTTATCGTGGACAAATAAGATTGTGCCAACTCTAACCCCAGGGAGGGGTTTTGAAAGAATTCCGGGTTGTGGCAGAGGGTTGTGGCTATCTCCTGCCGGCTACGGCCCATCATCTCCAATTCGCGTTCTTGGATGGTACTGATGAGCTGCTGCTGTAGCTTCAGCGCTTCCCCGAACGTAATCCCGGCCGCCAGTAACTTGCGAAGTCGGCCCGCATCTTCCCAGCCCAAGGCAGAGTTGTTAGCCATCCACTGCAGGGAGGCTTTTAGCCATTGCGGAGCCGGCTGTTCATCAGCCGAGGCTTGGTGCCCGCCCGCAATCGGTTGGGCTTGGTAGGCGTTGAACAAATGGGCGGCGACGCCATTGTTAGCGGGCAATATGTCAAGCGTTTGCATTTTCTTTGTGAGTAAGTTTTGTGAAGTAGTTGAGTTGAAGCGAGCGGCCGTCCAGGGCTGCTCGCTTTGTTTTTTAGTACTGCTCCATTTAGCGTTCTCGCTGCACTGGCGACGGGTGCCAGCGGCAGCTACACCGGGCTGGTCCGGGCGGGCATGCATAGGGCTAGGATGGCAGGTGCGTAATCCTGGCCGGCCATGGATGGCTGGGCGCTTTCCATAGCTACCTGCTCAAGCTGAAGATGCAGGCGCACAATTTTTGCTTCCAGCGTGCGCAGTTGCTCATCTAGGGCATCGCGCAGGGGCATGTACACCTCCGAGGCCGTTTCCTTTTCGAGGCGCACAACTAGATGTTGAGTCTCGCTTCGCACCACAATCTCCACGTTGCCCTCATCAAAGGCGCGGCTGAGGCTGTCCGACTGTGCCAGCTTGGTCGCGTAAATCTGTCGGTGCCAAGCCAGTTCGCGCTGGCCGAAGCCGTGGGTGGCACCAAAATGGTAGCCTTCTGTCTGAGCTGCAACGATTTGGGCGGGGGAGGGAAGCGCTGACATGGAGGAGGATAGAAATATGGCCAAGGCAAGGACGTGGCCTTGCTGAGGGATTCAAGTGCATGCGATAAGTAACTGGCCATAATTAAACTGCCTATCTTTGAGCATGCGTAAACGCTTTGTCACCTTGGATTCGCAGGAACGGGCCACCTTGCAGGCGGGTCGGCACCATCACCCCCAGCACCAATTCCGGGCGCGGTGCCAGGCCCTGTTGTTGAGCGCGGATGGTCACCCGGTTTCGGCCCTGATGCAGGTGCTGGACGTGCGCCGG
>JAYULN010000769.1:0-7201 GCA_043763525.1 Hymenobacter sp. | reverse complement strand
CCGGCCCGCCACCAAAAAAGCCCGGCCCGCCAACCAAAAAGCCCGGCCCACCGAGCAAAATGCTTGGCGAGCCGGGCTTTTTCAGTGCCGCGCCGGGGTCGGGCCCCGGAATTCCGGGGTCCGACCCCGGCGGGCGGGGGTCCGACCCCGGCGTTCCGGGGGTTAGGCGCTGGCCTTTTTAGCGGCGGTTTTGGCGGCGCTCACGGGGCGGGCGAAGCGCGGGGCCAGCTCGGCCACGGCGGCCTGGGCACCGGGCTGGTTGTTTTTGGCCGCGCCCTGCAAGGCCCCGTAGCCGATGAGGGCGGCGGTGTAGCCTTCGGAGCCGGCCACCATGCGGGTGCTGTCGAGGTCGAGGGCCAGGCCATCGGTTTCGAGGTAGAGGGTAAGCAGGTCGTTGCTGGTGGCCGCGTCGAGGGCCAGGCCGGGCACGTCGAGGTAGCTGGGCATAAGCGCGGGCAGGGCCTGGGCATACTCGGCCAGCTTGGTGACGAAGGCCAGGGTTTTATCGCCCATTTTGGGCAGGTCCTGGCGCTGCTGCGGGGTGAGCGGGTGCAGGTAAGGGGCCAGCGCGGCGCGGGCCTCCCGGATTTTTTGCAGCGCGTCGGCCAGCACTTTGGCCGGCACGGCGGTGGCGTTGAGGTTATCCATAAAAAAGGAAAGGGGGGTTAGATAGAAGCCCCACGACGTTGCCGGGCCCGTGGGCCGCGCCCCCCGGAACGGAAGCACGCGGCCGGCCGGAAAGATGGGAATAATTCCCGGATGTAAGCCGGGTTGTAGCGCGAACTTTTAGTTCGCGTCTCCGCGCCGTCTCAACAACTGCGGACCAGGCGCGGACGCGAACCAGAAGTTCGCGCTACAAAGCCGGCCGCCGGCCAAACCACGGCCGGGCCTGCTCCAGCTGCCCGGCGAGGCGGAAAAGCACGTCTTCGGCCCCCAGCGGGGCGATGAACTGCACGCCGCAGGGCAGGCCGTCGGCCGTCCAGTGCAGGGGCACCGACATGGCGGGCTGGCCCGTGAGGTTGGCCACCTGGGTGTAGGGCGTTTTTTCGAGGCTTTGCTCGGCCAGCTTTTCCACAATGCCCGAGCGGCGAATGAGGCCGCCGAGGCCGAAGGTGTTCACCAGTTTCAGCAGCTTTTGCGCCATCGGCGGGGGTTGCAGCTCGCCGATGCGGACGGGCGGCGTGGCCAGCGTGGGCGTGAGCAGCAAATCGTAGGTTTGATGGAAGCGGCCCATGCGGCGGGCGCTGTCGTTCCAGGTGTGGCGGGCGGCGGCGAAGTCGGCGGCGGTGTAGGTGCGGCCCAGCAGGCCCAGCAGCCAGGTGGTGGGCTCCACGTCGGCGGGCCGGGCCGGCCGCCCCAGGTGCCGGGCCAGGGCCGCGATGCTGGCCCCGGTTTCGCCAAAATACAGCATGAGGAAGGCCGAGGCCACGGCCCGGCCATCGAAGGGCAGCGGCACTTCTTCCACGTCGTGCCCCAGGCTTTCGAGCAGTTTCGCGGCCTCGCGCACGGCCGTGGCGCACTCCGGGTGCAGGACGCTGCCCAGCGGGTGCCCCAGGCTGAAGGCAATGCGCAGGCGACCGGGCTCCCGGCCCACCTCTTCCAGATACGGCCGCGCGGGGCTGGGCAGGAAGTACGGCGTGCCCGCATCGGGCCCCTGGGTGGCATCGAGCAGGGCGGCGCTGTCGCGCACCGAGCGGCTGAGGACGTGCTCCACGGCTGCGCCCTGCCACTTTTCGCCCTGCTCGGGGCCGGTGGGCACGCGGCCCCGGCTGGGTTTCAGCCCAAACAACCCGCAGCACGCCGCCGGAATGCGGATGGACCCGCCCCCATCGCCGGCCCCGGCCACGGGCACGATGCCCGCCGCCACGGCCGCCGCCGCCCCGCCGCTGCTGCCGCCCGGCGTGTGGCCGAGGTGCCAGGGGTTGCGGGCGGGGCCAAACAGCGCCGGCTCGGTCACGCCCAGCAGGGCAAACTCGGGGGTGTTGGTTTTGCCCAGAATATTAAGGCCGGCGGCCTGCCAGCGGCGCACCAGCTCGGCATCCTCAGCCGGCACGAAACCGCGCAGGGCGCGGCTGCCCGAGGTGTGCGGGGCCCCGGCGTATTGCGCGCCAAAATCCTTCAGCAAAAACGGCACGCCGCCGAATGGGCCCGGCGGCAGCCCGGCAGCCGCCCGCTGCCGGGCCGGGCCATAC
Source organism: Hymenobacter sp. (assembly GCA_043763525.1). Taxonomy (GTDB): domain Bacteria; phylum Bacteroidota; class Bacteroidia; order Cytophagales; family Hymenobacteraceae; genus Hymenobacter. The sequence goes on along the minus strand of JAYULN010000769.1, from coordinate 5,009 downwards.
AGCGGGTGGATAACGGCGTTGAGGCGCGGGTTCACGGTTTCGGCGCGGGCAACGGCGGCGGCGCACAAATCGGCGGCCGTGAGCTGGCCGGTGCGTACCAGGGCGGCCATGGCCAGGCCATCGAGCTGGTCGTATTCAGAAGGCGAAAGCATGGGCTAAATGTAGCACGGAGCCGCATGCGCCCCGGCCGGCCAGCGTTGGGCAACCTGCCAGTGCCCGCCGTTACGCAGGCCGTTGGGGCTGGCGCGCGTCGACTGGCTGGGTTTTCAAATAGATTGGCAGGACCATTCGACCAAAGGGCCGCCGTACATGCAGGTTTCGCGCGGCAACGTGCTGCTGCCTGCGCGTAGCCGCGCCTGGCTGCCCGCCTACAAGCTCAGCAGCCCCCGAAACCGCACCGACTGCTGGCGCGACACCTCCACTTCGGGACCGTCTTTCAGGGTCAGGCGCAGGGTGTTGCTGAACCAGGGCTCGACGCTGGCAATCCATTTCAGGTTGATAATCTGCGGGCGGTTGGCCCGAAAAAACACCTTGGGGTCGAGCCGTGCCTCCAGCTGCTGGAGCGGGCGCGGAATGAGCGGGCGGTGGTTCTCGAAATGAATGCGCGTGTAGCTGCCATTGATTTCAAAGAGCTTGATGTCGGCCAGCTTCACAAACCAGCAGTGCTCGCCGTCCTTCCCAAAAACCTGGTCCTGGGCCGTGAGCGGGGCCTGGGGCGGGCTGCTGGCCGGCGCATCGGCCACCGGGGCGGCGGGCGGGCCGGCCGGGTTGGCGGCCAGTCCAAAGCGGCCCGAACCCTGCTGTCCGGGCCGCTCTGGGCTTCCTTCCTGGCCAGCGCGGGGTGCTTCAAAAACGAGTCCGACCGGGCGAAGAATCACGCCGTGTCGTCGTGCATCAGGAAGTGCCGGCCCGCTTCCGACATTTCGATGCGGACCTGCGGCAGCGTGGCGTATTGCTGCGCGAAAATGGCGCGGGGGCTTTCCGTGGTCGAGCCGTAGTCTTGGTAGGCCGCCCAGGCTCCCAGCACCAGCACGGGTTGCTGAATGCGGCCCAGGTCGGCCCGCGGGTCGGTGGTGAAGAGGTCGTAGTAGGCCGGGGCCACGGTGGCCGGGTCGGAGGCCGCGCCCCAACGGGCCACCTGGGTTTGGCGGGCGGTGTCGGTTACCCTGCCGGCCACCATCTGGTGGCGGGCGGCGCTGGGCATGGGGCCCTGCTTCATCTGCTGGCGCATGTTGTCGGCCATGGGCCTGGCCGTGGCTACGGTGGCGGCCGGGTGTTGAATGGCGGCCAGCAAAGGCAGCGAATAACGAGCGGGCCAATGGCCTCGGGCTGCGCGGTGCTTAGAAACAGCGCCAGGAAGCCGCCCAGGCTGTGGCCCATCACCACGGGCCGGTTCCGTTTTGGGCTTTGATGTAGGCCAGCAGCTGGTCGCGCACGGCGGGCAGCAGCGGGTCGGCCACGGCCCACACCGGGCCGGGGCAGGTCAGGGGCCAGGAATGAGCAGCATGGGCCGCCCCTTGCCCACCACGCGCACCATGAACGTGGGATGACTGGCCGGATTGTCGCGCACCGTGGCCGCCGCCGCACCAGCGGCGGGCCCCGAAGCCGCCCGCGCGGCCGCCCCAGGGGCAGCAATGAGCGATAAAGCAACGAGCAGGCGACGGGCAAAAGCAGTGTTTTTCATGGGGTGTGAAGGGTTAGGGGTGATTAAATGATTCAAACTTACCGGCCCGTTTCATCGCCCGAAACACATTTTTCGCGAACGATACCCACGCCCGCCGAACGGACCTAAAACCAGCTGAATGGCAATGCTCCACACAGCCAATCCCGAGCGAAAGGCCAGTTGACAGCTAGCCCCGCCCGAAAACTTTTGCCACTGGCCATGCGTGTAAGGGAAATTATTTTTCTTAAATTTTGGCATATCAGATAGTTTAAGTTAAATTATGAAGCTGAGGCTGTTTAGAAAGTCAATAGAACGGTCATGCTTCATCTGGTGTCCGCTTGTCGAAGCATGACGGTCTGATTGATTTTGGCGACTTTCTAAACAGCTTCAATAACTGGCTCTGTTACCTCCAACCCATCTCCAATGCGTTTTTTTCTCCTAGCTATTCCCCTCATCACTGCGGGGTATGCCGCGCAGCCAGCCGCCGCGCAAAGCGCCAGCGCCGCGCCACTGCCAACCAACAGTCCCCGAGAGCGCATCGCCCTCTCTACCCGGCCCGAAAAGATGGCTCCGACCCGCCGCCCGCGCCTGGCCTGCGCCCCGCTCGCCGGCCAGGTATTCGAGCCCAACGGCCAGCCCCTGGTTGGAGCCACGCTGCTCATCAAAGGCACCCATCAAGTCTACGTTACCGATACGGAGGGCAAGTTCCAGCTCACCGAGCCCGTGTACCAAGGGCAGCTGCTTACGGTGCAAGCCGCGGGCTACGCCTCACGCGAGATATCGCTGGACGACTGCACTCTGCCGCGCCTGGTGCTGGAACAAGCCACCGGGGCTCGCATCATGCGCGGTGGCAAGCGGGCCGGCCAGGTCGTTCGCCTCGGCCACCGCAGCACGAACATGAAATAAGCCGGCCCCGGATGTGCCCGTATGGGCTACAACGAAAGAAGCCCGCCGTAACCGGCGGGCTTCTTTCGTTGTAGCGCCCCCTCCTGAGTGCGTAACTACGCTACCCTACTATTTTTTGGAAGCCTTTTCCAGCCGGTGCTTCACGTTCGATTTTCAGCCGCTGAAGGCTTTTTTTGGTGAACCGACAGCAAAATCCAAGATGACTCGAAAGAGGCTTTAAACGCTTCAGAGACACTGCCGAAAAAACAGTAGGGCAGCGTAAAAGACACGACCCAGTTCTGCCCATCTTTAGCCGACCACCTCATTCGATGCCGTCGCAGGGGCCCTGGGGGCGAATATCGCCGGGGATGAGGCCGACCGGGGGCACCTGGCAGCGGGGCCGTTGTTGGTGATGCCCACCACGGCCCAGCGTTCCGCTTGCAGCCGGTTGGCTAAGCCCTGGGCCAGGATGGCTTCGCCTCCGGGCAATAAAATTCGGACGGCCGGTTCGGCGCGGGAGGGCAGCATGCAGAAGGGCTCATTCGCAGCGTGCATGGCCCACCCGCAGACGCGGAAGGGCGGGCCAGGTGGCCCGCTCGGTGGTAGCCAGCACAGCGCGGCCGGCCAGCCAATGTGCATAACCTAAGGCCGCCGCCGGGACAAAAGATTGTGAAACAACCAGCGGCGGAGGTCCGGCCGGGGCCGGAGCCGGAGCCCACATACAAAATTCCGGCGCTCACTACGGGTTCGGCGCACTCCACAGTATTGCTTAGTTCGGTTCAAAAATTTTGTTTAACTTAATGAAGCTAATGTTTAGACAAAAATCAAAAATTTAGTCTTCATCTGGTAGTACTTGTGTTTTCCAATTATCAATCCGCGCCATGGTCTTTAACTCTGTATTGCCCGTTCCAGCCACCGATTTTTATGCGGTGCATTATCAGGAGAAGCAAGCTTTGCTCCGGGGATATTTGCTGCGCAGTCTCTCCGCCCAGGAATTAACGGAGGCTTGCGAAATGATGCTCACGGCGGCGCTCCGCCACAACTGCCGCTACTGGCTGCTCAACGGCTCAGCCAATTGCCGCCGCCCGCCTTTCGATGTGAATAGTTGGCTCGAGGAGGACTACCTGCCGCGGGTGCTGGCGGCCCTGGGCCGGCCGCCCTGCCTGGCCTACATCCTGCCACTGCACTGGAAAGAGGACATGGGCGACGGAGCATTAAAGAATACATCACCCATGGCGATGCACCGGGTAGAGTTGTTTAAAAATGAGGCCCCGGCCATCTCCTGGCTCGACCAATGCCGTGCCTGGTAAGCGCCGGGGCTGGCTCGTTACGCGTTGATATACCCGGATAACTGCTGTTACGCGCTGATTGCGCCTCCGCTTCAGCAAGAGACTGCAGCTGCTTCAGCAAAGGCCCTTTCCAAGCAATCACTCAAGGTGGTGCGTAACAGCAGTAAGTAGGTAGCCAGTGTTAAGTAGTCAGTAGTCGGACATGAAAGTGCTGTCAATCAAAATTTAACATTGGGTCTGACTACCGAATACTTATGTTCGACTACTTAAGTAAGTAAGTAAGTAAGTAAGTAAGTAAGTAAGTAAGTAAGTAAGTAAGGCTAAGGTGAATTGGGCTCAGCAAGTGCTGATGCCGCTTTGTGGGGTCTTCTTTCGACCAGGCCGGCAGGGGCGCTCGTGGGTTCTGGGGTTGCGCCGACCCAGTCGGCGCAGGGCGTAGCTGATGCCGCCGGCCAGGAGCAGCGCGGCCCCGCCGTTGATGGGCGTGTCGGTGGGGACCAAGATACTGGAGTGGCCGTTGGTGGCAGTAGCTTACTGACTTCTGTTACGCAGTGCCTTGGTTTAAGCGCCGCTGGGGACGTAGCGCGTAACAGCAGTTACTGAGATTGAAAAAACGAAAAGGGCCGGCTCCCGCGCGGGAGCCGGCCCTTTTCAGGCGCTCAGGCACTTACTGGAGCATAACGGGCTTGGCCAGCACCGTCGCGCCGGCCTGCAGGCGCAGGGTGTACACGCCGGGGGCCAGCCCACCGGTTTCGACCGCGAACGTGGTGCCAGCGGCCGGCAGGGCCGCCGTGAGCTGGCGCACCGTCTGGCCCAGGGCATTGAGCAGCGTGGCCCGCACCGTGGCCGCCCCCGCCACGGCCGGCACCCGCACGGCGAAGGCCGCACGGGCCGGGTTGGGGTACACCGCCGGGGCCCACGCCGCGTTCGGGGCCTTGGTGGCCGTGGGCGTGGCCGCCACCACCGTTACCACGGCCGGGGCCGTGCCGGTGTGGCCGCTGGCGTCGGTCACGGTCAGCACCACGGGCACCCCGTTCACGATGGCCGGGGCGTCGGTGCTCCAGCTCGGGCCGCCGGTGAGCGTGCCCAGGTTCGCCGCCGCGCCGCTCGCCTCGGCCGTGGTCGGGCCGCTGCCTTCGCCGAAGCGGTATTCGGCCACCAGGCCCGCCGGG
>JAYULN010000768.1:0-2898 GCA_043763525.1 Hymenobacter sp. | reverse complement strand
TTCCTTACTTCATTACTTCCTTCCTTACTTCTTCAATTGCTTGTTCCTCTCTACGCCCTTTATCATTCTCTCTATCTATTCTTCTGTTTACTCTCTTCTTTTTCATTTTCTTTTTTATTTTGTTGACTCTATCACTGTATTTTAGCGAGATTTGTGTGATATTGTGTCTGAAGCCCCACACAAGCAAATCCTATTGATCGATACGAACATAGCCCTCCATCAAATCGATGCCTTGGATCATAAATGTCCAGCCACATCACTTGTTGTCATCCTACAAACCGTAATGCAGGTAATATTACAAAGTAACGCACTGTATTGTACTATATATATATATATTGTATGATATGATATTACACTACTCTACACTTTATTACATTATGCTATATAATATTTATTGATTATCATATCATACACTGTGATAATTATTTATCTTATAATCAATTTGTTCTTTTAGATAATGATCGCAGGGCAGTAATTCTTGTATAATCTTGTCTTGTCTTATCTTATTCGATTTAATATTAGATTTAAAAGATGTCCATACTAAACTCATACTAATTTGAATATATTTAAATTGATCGTTATCTCTGCTTTCTATCTGCTGATTTTAGCAGAAAAATGTTTCATTTATAGTATTTGATTCATCTTCACTTCTCAAAGTGAAGAGAAGTAGATCGTACGTGCAGCTTAAGTGGCATTAAATTTTACTTATAAAGTGCATAGTAGTGTATTTACTGATAGCTAGTTTCATTTCATACTTGCTGATTTTGAAGAGCTCGGCGGCATCGTCCAGCCCGTCGTTGAAGCCGTCGAAAACGATGTACTCGTAGGTGACTTTGCGGCCCGTTTTGAGGTGGTAATACTGCAAAGCGTCCTTGAGGGCAGCCAGCGAGTTGGCCGCGTTGATGGGCATGATTTCGTTGCGCTTGGCATCGGTGGGCGCGTGCAGGCTCAGGGCGAGGTTGGTTTTGAGGTCGTCGTCGGCCAGCTTTTTTATCATCTTGGCAATGCCGGCGGTGCTGATGGTGATGCGGCGGGCGGCCATGTTGAGCCCGTCGGTGGCCGTGATGCGGCGCACGCTTTCGGCTACGTTGGCGTAGTTGAGCAGCGGCTCGCCCATGCCCATGTACACGATGTTGGTGAGGGGCGTGCCGTACTGGCTTTCGCACTGCTCCCGAATGCGCACCACCTGGTCGTAAATCTCGGCCGCGTCGAGGTTGCGCTTGCGGTCCATGTAGCCGGTGGCGCAAAACTTGCAGGTGAGCGAGCAGCCCACCTGGCTCGAAATGCAGGCCGTCATCCGCGTATCGTGCGGGATGAGCACGCCTTCTACAATGTTGCCGTCGTACAGCCGGAAGGCCGATTTAATGGTGCCGTCGTTGCTGAGTTGCTTGTTCTGCACCGTCACCCCGTTTATCACGAAGTGGGCGGCCAGCAGCTCGCGCGTCGCCACCGAGATGTTGTTCATCTCCTCAAACGTGGCGGCGGTATTTTTCCACAGCCACTCGCTCACCTGCTTGGCGCGGAAGGGCTTCTCGCCGTGCTCAACCATGAAAGCCTTCAGGTCGTCGGGCGAGGTTTTGCGAATATCGCGCTTGGTAACGGTGGGGGCGAGGGGCAATTCTAGCAGCATGGGGCAAAGATACAAGCCGACAGGGCGTTGGGTTCCTTGGCGAACTATTTGGCGGGGCTGTGTACTTTAGTAGATACAACTCAGCGCGACCGCACGATGCACAACGAAGCACTTATTGTCGAAACCGGAAGGCTACTAGCCGCTTTGCCCGAGGATAAGGCCCGGGCCGTCCGAGACTTTGCCGCATTCCTTGCGCAGCAGCTTTGGGCGGAGCTGCCGATGGTAGAAGACCCGTTGCCTGCTACTGAGACCGAAGAGGAGTTTCGCGCCGATGTGGCCGCCGCCGTGCGCCACAGTGGGTCTTTCGGTTGGCTGCACGATGAGCCTGATTTGCACACAGATAATGACTTGACTGAGCGCTACAACTACTAGCGTAACGCTGCCCAAAGCCAACACCCATCAGTGCGTTGAGATGGTAACATTTCCTTGCCGGACTCCTTATCTACCTACTTGCCGGATTCAAGGCGTTCGGATGAAATCAGTCATTTTTGTTGCAATATACTAAATGAAAAAAGGCGATTTGCTCTCTGTTCAGTTCCCGTTTACCAACATGCAGGGCCTCAAGCGGCGGCCGGCCCTCGTGGTGGCCGTGGAAGCTCCCGATGTTACCGTGGCTTTCATTACCAGTAACCTCGGTGGTCGGCAGCCCTCTGATGTGATGCTGCAACCTACTGCCCTCAACCGCCTCAACCAAGCGTCGGTGATTAGGGTGGTGAAGATGGCTACGCTTGACCCGAGTATGATTTATGGCCGCATCGGGGAACTAACGGCGGCCGAGCTACAGCAGGTAGATGCGGGCCTGCGCCAAGCGTTGCAACTGGGTTAAGTAGGTAGCCAGTATTAAGTAGTCAGTAGTCGGATATCAAAGTGCTGTCAATCAATATTTAACATTGGGTCTGACTACCGAATACTTGTGTTCGACTACTTAGTCGGCCTGCGTGTGAGTGCGGAGTAAATTATCCAACCTGTGCCGCCAGTTCCTCGGGCAGCAGGCGCAGCTTGTGGGCATTATAATCGAAGCAGAGCATCCCGGTTTTGGCGCGGGGCAGTTCCAGTAATATTCCACAAAGAGGATAAGCAGGCAGGGCGTTGGGTTCCGGGGAATCGGTGGTTTAGCAGTCAGTTCTTATCTTCGTATCATAAACTTTAGGGGTGCCGCGTTCGCCGCAGCTGAGATGATACCCTTGGAACCTGATTCTGGCTAATACCAGCGAAGGGAAAAGTACTGGTCCGCTGCGCGGCTGCCTTTGCGGGTGGGCCGTGGCCGG
>JAYULN010000767.1:0-7203 GCA_043763525.1 Hymenobacter sp. | reverse complement strand
GAAGCAGCAAGTATTTGTTGATTTCTTGAACCAGCGCGTATCCCGCCGGCCCATTCCGGCTCGCTTGCACGAGGCCATTTTGGCCCGCGTAGGTGCCCAAATGGCATAATACCGCCGGCTACTGGCTAGCTTTGCGCGATGCAAGGCAAAATCATTGTGTTTTCGGCCCCCTCCGGAGCTGGCAAAACCACCATCGTGCATCGGCTCATGTCCCGGATTCCGGAGTTGAGTTTCTCCATTTCGGCCTGTACCCGCGACCGCCGCGGCCGCACCGAGGCCAATGGCAAGGATTACCATTTCATTTCCGTGCAGGATTTTCAGGACAAAATTCGTCACGACGAGTTTGTGGAATGGGAAGAAGTGTACGAAGGAGCCTTCTACGGCACGCTGAAGTCGGAAATTGAGCGCATTTGGGACAGTGGCAAGCACGCTATTCTCGATGTCGACGTGAAGGGCGGCCTCAGCATCAAGGAATTTTACAAGGACCGAGCCCTGGCCATTTTCGTGCGCCCGCCGTCCATCGAAGTCCTGGAGCAACGCCTGCAGGCGCGCGCCACCGACTCGCAATCCAGCATCTCCTCGCGGGTATACAAGGCCAACTTCGAGCTGGCGTTTGAAGACCGGTTCGACGTAACCGTCACCAACGACGACCTCGACGAAGCCACGGTTCACGCCGAGCATCTGGTGCGTCAGTTTATCAGCGCCGAGCCCGCCATCGTATGAGTCGTACCCGGATGGGCCGCGTTCGGGTAGGCCTGCTCTTCGGCTCCTTCAACCCCGTGCATACCGGTCACCTCATTCTGGCCGAGCACTTTGCCACTCGCACCGATTTGGCCGAAGTCTGGCTGGTCGTGACGCCCCACAACCCCTTCAAGGCCGTGGCCGACCTGCTACCCGACACCGAGCGCCTGCGCCTGGTGCAGTTGGCCCTGGCCGGCAACCCCCGTCTGCGGGCCGAGAATATTGAATTTGGCCTGCCGCGCCCCAGCTACACCATCGCCACGCTAGATGCCCTGCGCCAGCGCCACCCCACCCACGATTTTGTGCTCCTAATGGGGGCCGATAATCTCCCCGGCCTGCCGCGCTGGCACGAGGCCGCCCGCTTGCTGGCCGAGGTTGACATCTACGTGTACCCGCGCCCCGGCACCCCACCGCCCGATTTGGGCCCGTTTCCCCGCCGCGTTCAGGTCATGGCCGCCCCGTTGCTCGATATCTCGGCCACCTACATCCGCGCAAGCCTGCGCGAGGGCCACAGCATCCGCTACCTAGTCCCCGCCGCCGTCGAAGCCGAGCTCCTTAAATAGAACAGCTCCGCACACCTCCGCGAGAAATCTCATTCACAAAGAAGCCCGACGAATTTCGCCGGGCTTTCTCTTTTCCTTTCATGGCCAAATCAGATGGTCATAATCTCCGATTCCTTCTTGCTGAGGGTTCTGTCAACTTCCGCAATGTAATTATCAGTCGTTTTCTGCACTTTTTCCTCGGCGCTCTTAACGGCATCTTCCGAAGCGCCGTCTTTCAGCAGTTTGCGCAACGACTCGTTCACGTCCTTCCGAATTCCGCGCACCCGCACCTTGCCGGCTTCCGATTCGTTCTTGGCCTGCTTCACCAGCTCGCGGCGGCGCTCCTCCGTCATGGCCGGAATGTTGAGGCGCACGCCATCAGCATCCGATACCGGATTCAGGCCCAAATCACTGTTCTTGATGGCCTTGGCCACTTCGCTTACCATGTTTTTTTCCCAGGGTTTGATGAGCAGCGAGCGGGCATCAGGAGCCGTCACGGTCGCAATCTGGCCGATGGGCGTGGGGGTGCCGTAGTAATCTACGCGCAGGCCGTCGAGCATGGCCGGCGAAGCCTTGCCCGCCCGAATGCGGCTCATTTCCACGTTCACATGCGCCAGGGCCTTGCCCATCGATTCGGCAAGCTCATCAAGGTAAAACTGAATTTCTTCGTCCATTTTAATTCAATTAACAATTAACAATTAACAATGAGCAATGAACAACTATTCTGAACGGAGCTAGTCGGCCATTGCGGCCACAAAATTGCTCATTGTTCAGTAATAATTGCTCATTGAAATCAAGCTTGCTTCGGCTGGTTGCCCACCAGCGGCTGCAACGAGCTGTGTTTGGGGTCGAGCAAGGCCTTGCGGCCGTCGCGCTGGCCGGGGCCGCCGCTGCTTACCAGCGTGCCCATGGGCTCGCCGTTCAGCAGGCGTTCCAGGTTGCCGGGGGTGTTCATGTCGAACACGATGATGGGCAGGTTATTCTCCTTGCACAGCGTGAAGGCCGTCATGTCCATCACGTTCAAATTCTTGCTCAACACCTCGTCGAAGGTGATTTCGGGGTAGCGCGTGGCCGAGGGGTCCTTCTCCGGGTCGGCCGTGTAGATGCCGTCTACCCGCGTGCCCTTCAGCACCACGTCGGCCTCAATCTCAATGGCCCGCAGCGAAGCCGCCGAGTCGGTGGTGAAGTAGGGCGAACCAATGCCGGCCCCGAAAATTACCACGCGGCCTTTTTCCAGGTGTCGCACCGCACGCCGCCGGATGTACGGCTCGCACACCCGCTGAATGGTGAGGCCCGACAGCAGCCGCGTGCTCACTTCCAGCTTCTCCAGGGCGCTTTGCAGAGCCATTGAGTTGATAACCGTGGCGAGCATGCCCATGTAGTCGCCCTGCACGCGGTCGAGGCCAAACGCCTCGGCCTGCACCCCGCGATAAATGTTGCCGCCGCCAATCACCACGGCCACTTGCACGCCCGTGGCGGCCACGGACTTGATTTCGGACGCATATTGCATCAGCCGTTCGGCATCGATGCCGTACTGTTGCTGGCCCATCAGCGCTTCGCCGCTGAGCTTGAGGAGGATGCGGTGGTATTTCAAATTATTGGTGTTCTAAAAATTAGCGTCTTTTCAAAAGAGCTTCTACTTAAGGCCTCGAATCAGTTCTACGATTAAGGACAACCCTGCCGTCGTTTCCTGCTGAAATTTCTCGGTGTCGCGGCGCAGTTCCAGAACATTGCGGTTCACGTCTTCCAATTTCCCCTCTACTCGTTCGGTGCGGTTTTCTAACCTTACAACCTTCGTATTCAGTTCGCTCTGTCCCTCGCGCATGTGGGCAAGCTCCTCCACCGTGCGGTCCTGCTTGCGTAGCATTTCCACCATCACCTTTTCCAGCTGCTTAAATCGTTCGTCGGTAATCATGATGAGGGATTAAACAGAAGCTACAAAAGTTATTGGGCGATACAGAATATGATGTTATGCGAATTGCACCAGCACCTGGCCCTTCTGCACGTTGTCGCGCAGCACTGCTTTGATGCTGCTCACCGTGCCATCGGCGGGGGCTTTCAAAATGTTTTCCATCTTCATGGCCTCCAGCACCAGTAGCGGGTCGCCTTTTTGCACGGTTTGGCCGGGCTGCACCCGAATGTCGACGATGAGACCGGGCATGGGGGCTTTCAACTCGTTTACCTTTGCGGCGGCCGCATTGCTCATGCCTAAGCGCTCAAGTAGCAGGTCGAACCGGTCCTTAGCGTGCAGATTTACCCGCTGGCCGTCTATCTTTAATACGATGTCCTTCGTGGCATAGTCGACCGACACCACTTCTGCGTTATACGACTTTCCCGCATGCAGTACATTGAACCGGCCGGCCCCCAAATCGGCAATATCCCAGGCAAAAGGCTGGCCGTTGAGCGTAATGGTATCGGCGGTGGGGCGGTCAACTTCCCAGAGCTGGTCGGGGCCGGTGCTGATTTGAAGCATCTGAAGCGAATAGAGTAGGGCGGGAGCGGGGGTTAAAGGTAGGTCAAATCTTAAATTAATTCGGTAATTGAGGCGTTTTACGCCCGTTGTTGTTGGTATGAAGTACTTGGTTCCGGGATTTACCGGCCTGTTGTTAGGATTGAATTTATTGGTGGCGGCCCAATCGTCGGCTCCCACCTTGGGTAAGCCCGCGCCCAAATCGGCCCTGCACAAAAAAATGCCCCCGGCGGTGGCCCCGGCTCATGCGGCGGCGGGCATCGTGGTGCCCTCGTGGCTACCCTCGGATGCGCCGATACAGCCCGCCGCCACCATCCTCACCGATGTCGTTGACACAAGGCTCGATGTGCGCTTCGACTACAAAAAGCAGCACCTGCTGGGCACGGCTATCCTCACGCTGCGCTCGCACTTCTACCCGCAGTCCGAGGTAGCGCTCGATGCCAAGGGCTTCGATATTCAGAAAGTTGAGCTGATGGGCGATAAAAAGAACCGGAGCCTCAACTACAACTATAATCGCCGCAAACTGGTCATCACCCTCGACCACCCGTACCCGCGCAGTACGCCCTACCAGGTCCGCATCGTGTACGTGGCCAAGCCCAACGAGCTGCCCCAGGGTGGCTCGGCCGCCATCACCTCCGACAAAGGGCTGTACTTCATCAACCCGCTGGGTATTGAGAAGAACAAGCCCCGCCAAATCTGGACCCAGGGCGAGACCGAGTCCAACTCCTGCTGGTTCCCCACCATCGACAAGCCCAACCAGCGCATGACCCAGGAAATCAGCATGACGGTGGAAAAGCAGTTCAAGACGCTTTCCAACGGCCTGCTCATTGCCTCCAAAGCCAACCCCGACGACACCCGCACCGACACCTGGAAGCTCAGCCAGCCCCACGCGCCCTACCTGGCCACCATGGTCGTGGGCGACTTTGCCCTCGTCAGCGACTCCTGGCACGGCAAGCCCGTCGATTATTATGTGGAGCCCCAGTACGCCGGCACCGCTCGTGCCGTATTTGGCCACACGCCCGAAATGCTGGACTACTTTTCTAAGAAGCTCGGCGTAGAGTACCCCTGGGGGAAATACGCCCAGATAGTCGTGCGCGACTATGTGAGCGGAGCAATGGAGAACACCACGGCTACCACCCACGGCAGCGCCATGCAAGCCACCCGACGCGAGCTGCTCGATGCCAACTACCAAACCAGCGAGTCCATCATCGTCCACGAGCTGTTCCATCAGTGGTTTGGCGATTACGTCACCACTGAATCCTGGTCCAACCTGCCGCTGAACGAGTCGTTTGCCGACTATTCGGAGTATTTGTGGGCCGAGCACAAGTACGGCCTCGACGTGGCCAGCCTGGTGCAGGAAACCAAAATCAACAACTACCTCGAAGAAGCCCAGAGCAAGCGCGAGCCCCTTATCCGCTACCGCTACACCAATCGCGAAGACATGTTCGACCGCCACTCCTACGACAAGGGCGGGCGCGTGCTGCACATGCTCCGCAAGTACGTGGGCGATGATGCCTTCTTCGCCTCCCTCAACCACTATCTTCTCCAGAACAAGCAAACCCCCGTCGAAATCTCGAAGCTCCGCACTGCTTTCGAAGAAATCACCGGCGAAGACCTGATGTGGTTTTTCAACCAGTGGTTCCTCCAGCGCGGCCACCCCGAGCTGCACATCACCCACTCCTACACCAACGGCCAGGTGAGCCTGCGCGTGCAGCAAGTGCAGGATACCCTGTTTCAGCCGGTTTTCCGCCTGCCCGTCACCGTTGCCGTCTGGACCGGTAGCAACCAGCCCACCGAACACCACCTCACCATCACCAAAGCCGACCAAACCTTCCAGCTGCCCGTCAACCAGCGGCCGAGCCTGGTCAAATTCGACAGCGAAAGCCAGCTACTCGCCCAGTTCGACGAAGAGCGCACGCAGGACGAGCTGATATTTCAGTTCTACCACGCCCAGAACTACCAGCAGAAAAACGAAGTACTGGAAATGCTCCAGAATAAAACCAGCGAGCTGTCGGTGAGCAGCCTTGTGCGCAACGCCCTCAACGACAAGTTCTGGGCTCTTCGCCGCTCTGCCCTCAACCACCTCCGCCACTACCGCGGTCCCGAGCCCGAAGGCATGCGCAAAGACATCCAGGGCCTCGCTACCACCGACCCCGATTCCCGCGTCCGGGCCCAGGCCATCGCCACCCTGGCCAGCTTCCCCGACGGCAGCTACGGCCCCATCTACGGGGCTGCCGTGGGCGACAGCTCCGCTCTCGTTGCCGCCGCCGCCATCGAGGTGCTGGCCAAAAAGCCCGAAATTGGCACCCGCAAACAGGTTGCTGCCATCGAAAACACCCCCAGCAGTCCCCTCATCCTGGCAATCGCCAGCTTTTACGCCCTCAACGGCGGCCTCGACCAGTACCCCTGGTTTCTGCGCCGCCTGCCCGACGTGGCCGAATCCGACCTGTACGCCTACTTCCAGTCCTTCGGTACCCTCATGATGCACATCCCGCCCGTCGAGCGCGACAAAGGCCTCAAAATGCTCGAAGACTACGCCCGCAATGCCCCGCGCTACGAAGTCCGCCTGGGGGCTTACCGGGGCCTTGCCATGCTCATGCCCACCACCCCCAACCTAAAGGCCCTGCTCCAAAATATCCGCGAAAAGGAAACCGACGACCGGCTGAAGGCATTTTATAATCTCATGTAACAGCCTTGGGAGGGGCTTTTTAGAAAAAAGTCTCACCTTTTTTGTCTCAGCCCTTGCCTGGTGTCAGAAAAGCCTTAATTTTGCGACTCCTTACGAAACACTACTACTCCGGTGGCAGGCAAAACGAAAGGGTTTCGCTTTCCGGCAATCGGCCGGTAAGTATCAATTTGGGGAGGTTCCAGAGCGGCCAAATGGGACAGACTGTAACTCTGTTAGTGTAAACTTTCGAAGGTTCGAATCCTTCTCTCCCCACTTTTTGAGGCCAACTGCGGGAGTAGCTCAGCTGGTAGAGCGGCAGCCTTCCAAGCTGCAGGTCGCGGGTTCGAACCTCGTCTCCCGCTCATCTTCTCATTTAACAATTAATATTTATCATTTAACAGACCGTCAGGCTGCCAAATGAACAGCTGTTAACTGATAAATGTTGATTGACAGAATAAGCCGTTTTAGCTCAGTGGTAGAGCACTTCCTTGGTAAGGAAGAGGTCATGGGTTCAAATCCCATAAATGGCTCAGATTACAATACAAGTTCAGCAGTCTGAATCTTTCAGCCTGCGGGCGCGGTTCTCTCAGGTAAGCGACGCACAGTTTTCTATTTCGTAGGGGCTGAGTCTCGCTTTCTTGTTGTAGGGTCCGATTTATCCTTCAAATTTACTTCACCACCTCTTTTTTACTCTTTACAATGGCTAAAGAAAATTTCGACCGGTCCAAGCCGCACGTAAACATCGGTACCATCGGTCACGTCGACCACGGCAAGACCACCCT
>JAYULN010000766.1:0-7203 GCA_043763525.1 Hymenobacter sp. | reverse complement strand
TAATGTCTGTGATATCTTTTGAGAAACCCGGGGCCCAGGCAATCTTATTGCTAAGGAATACTTGTTGCCCACCACCCGCCAGGTGATGAGTGTCGGTGGTATCCGAAACGCGCTGGGCAGCCGCAGCTCCTTCCCAGACATAAATTTTGTCCGGATGGAGAGGGTCAGCGTAAGGGGGGACTTCATACACGTACACCGCCTGAAAGTTGTTCCACTCCGGCCGGACCGCCGTCTCGCCAATAACATCAGCCAGTGCCGCGGGCGGGATGCGCGTCCAAAAGCCTCCTGTCTTAGCGCGTGGGTCTGTCGTGTGGTCGGTGGTAACGCGGTATAGCTTTTCGCCCGGCTCGAGCTCACGCAGCACCACTGGCCCGGTGAACGTCGTTGCTTTCGCTGCGGGCAAGTCATACTCGCTATCGCTCACCCCAAAATCACTGGCTAAAATGGGTTCGTCTAGTCGGCTGTTGTTAACGTAATATCCCTCGGTTAAGCCAGGCACGCTTTCATAATCGCCAATAATAACCCGCTGATGATGGACACTTTTGGCTGAAAGCAGCCCGTCGAACATCTGCTTGTGCGAGACCACCTCAATGAGTTTTTCCACGCTCAGCCCGTTTTTTTCCCAAGTGGCCACGTGACCGGTCACTTCCACTGAGGTGTAGCCCGTGAGCAAGGCCATATCGGTGACCCATTTCTGCTGCAGGATGCTCATTGGCTGAGCGGCCGGACTCTTATTGGCGGAAAAGGCCCGCAGCGACCGGCCCATCGACCCCGAAACGCCGATTTGCGGAACATAGGGTTGGGCCGCACTACGGTTTGCCAAGGATTGGCTTAGCAATTTGGCACTCGTTCCCGAGCTTGCCGCTGCCCTAGACTTTTTTACAACAGATTGATTCGCGCGCATCATCTTACCGCCTGATTGTTCTTATTCAAAAAGCACTCTCTTCAGAAATGCAGTGACTGCTGGTACACCACACCCTCGTTGGAGCGCCGCCGCCGCCGGGAAGGGGGTGCGAACTGCGTAGCATCAAATAATGAATGCGTTGCTTCACCATTGGTTAATCATTGGACTTGTTCCCGAACAAGAAACGGCTGAAAATTCTCGCTGATTTTGACAATCCGTAGGGCTTTTCTACCTGATGAAGCCAGTATCAATGGGTTCTTTGAGAAGCTAAAGTTTCTAGCATCAAATCTGACTCAAAGAATTACCGATTTCTTATTCGGGAACAAGTCTATTGGCTATCGTTGCACGCAAGAGGAGCAAGCCGCGCAGTTTTGCCGCTACTCTTAGCTCGCATGCACGTGCCACGAATGTAGCGATGTAAAATTCATATACCATGATAATTATTTTAATAAAAATCACCCCATCCGGAGCGGTTTGCCTTGCCCCTCACCCCCAAATCTTTCCCCTGGCGACCCCGGTGCGCAAGTAGCAGGAGCAGCAGACGAAAGAGGCCAGCCCGAAGCCACTGCCGCCACGAGTAAAACTGGAGTACCCGCGCGGTTGGCGAGGCAACAGGCCTCATTTCCTCCGGGGCCGATGGCGACAATTCCGGTATTCATCGCGTATTTCGGGGCCCCACTGGCCGGCTGGTCCGGAGGGGTGCTTCTACTGTTTATGAAAACACCGCTTCTTACTCGTTTCAGTGCGGAAGGCCTACCCGCCGCCGCGCCCAGAATTATGTACGCCGCCGCCGTTCGCGCGAGCGGCAAAGCCCGGTTTGGGCTCTTACTGGCCAACCTTGTGCGCGACTTGCCCGACCTGGTAGCCGCGTCCGTCATCGACCTGCGCGCCGGCACGTTGCTGGCCACCTGCCATGCCCCCGGCAAGCTCAACCCGGCCAAGGCCGCCGCTTACGATGCCGAGGCCGTGCGCCAGGCCCAGCAGGCACTGGCGACGACGGGCCTGGCCGGGGGGGAAGTGTTGGAGGAAATGCTCGTTACCCTGACCACCCAATGGCACCTGCTGCGGCCCTTGTCTGGCAACCGATACGTTGTGAACGTGCTCGTGGGCAGGCGCGACACGAACCTGGGCGTGGCCCGCGCCGTGCTGCGGGCGCACGTGGCGGCAGCCGGGTAGCGGGGCACAATGCCGCGGCTGGCTGCTTTCCGAACAATTGTTTGCCGCTGCCCTGACGCGGAAATGCCTTAATAGCACAAGGGCAGGCAGCTAAAAAGCTACCTGCCCTTGT
Source organism: Hymenobacter sp. (assembly GCA_043763525.1). GTDB lineage: Bacteria > Bacteroidota > Bacteroidia > Cytophagales > Hymenobacteraceae > Hymenobacter. The sequence continues at coordinate 5,011 of JAYULN010000766.1, read as the reverse complement.
GCGGACTAAGAACCTATCCGAATAAGACCAAAAAAGAACGGTCGTGCAGCGCGCAGCGAAGCCGGGCCTGTTTTGGGCAGGCAAGTGGACCTTGGCCGGGTCCTACTTGAGGATTTCGGCTTGCTGGCGCAGTACGGAACGCGCAATGGCTAGGTTAGAGTCGCGCTGGTTGACCACGAGATAAATAAATTTCTTGCCATCGTCGAGCAGGTTGATTAGGTGGAGCTGGTTGGTGAGGGTGATGAGAATGTCATCGATTTTTTCGCCCGTCAGCTTGAGTGCGCTCATCGCCTTTAGCTTTTGCTTCACCACTTCGGTGTTGTAGGCCGCAGCCGTTTCCGGGTTGATGGACGGCGAGTTGGTATGCGAGGCCAGGCACATGCCGGAGCTGATTTCTACGATGGCCACGGCGATAAGCTGGGGCAATTCGTCGATAATGTTTTGGACGGCTAAGCCGGCAGGGGTGTTTATCGCGTAAGCCATGAGGTACGTGGGGAGTTGAATAAAGTGGTCAGCCACTACCGGATGGCCAGGAGCTGATGGTTTGGGTTTTGTAATTAACTGGTTTCGACCGAATCGGTTCGCGTTTGCCACCGGCTCACTAGCTAAAAAGAGCAAGCGCGGGGCAAAGAACGCGGCGGACTTAGCGGAAGAAAAACCAGCGCTTGGCCCGGTGGGTAGGAGCGGTGGGCACCAGGGTCAGGTTCTCGACGGTGCTACCGGCGCGACCAGTAAACGGAACTTCGTCGTCGGTGTACCCGCCGTAGCCGTAGGCCAGCGTGGTAGGGCGGCCCATCGGTACCCGCAGCATGTACTCGCCGTTGGCGTTGGTGCTCACCCCGCGTTGGGTGCCTTTCTCCAGCACCGTGGCTCCCACCAGCGGGCGGCCGTTCTCGTCCAGAATCCGGCCACGCACGGTGGTCATGGCCATGATGCTGGCCGCTTCGGCGGGCGCTTCGGCGGGCGCTTCGGCGGTCGGGACCAGCCGGGGGGCCGAGGGGGCCAGGGGGGTGGGGGCAGCAAACACGGCTCCGCCAATCAGGGCGGCCAGGGTGGCCACGGCAGCAGCCTGACGGCGAACCCGCTGGGGCGAGGTGCGCACCAGCTCAAGCTGCCGCTGCATCCAGCCCACGGACTGCACAACCTCGCCGGTTTGTTGCATGGTGTGAAAGCGCTGCCAGGTCTGGGTGCCCAAGGTCGGGTTGTTTTTCAGGTGGGCATCCACCAAACGGGCGTGGGTGGGCGACAAATCGCCGCGTAAGTAAGCATCCCGGTATACGGGCAACAGTTCACCGGTGGCGGCATCGAAGGGATAAGCAGTAAGGTGCATGGGATTGGCTTTTAAAGGGTTTAAATCAATCATTGAGACGGTCAGTGTTCTTCCTCATCGTGGTGATAGAAACCAGATATATGACAATATTACATAGTTTTGTTTAGGTTTTCACACCCCAAAGTTAAACAATGTATATTTTTAGGTATACGTATGTATTTACTCGGCCAACGACTCGACAATAGGGGTGAACGACTTCCGCCGCTGAGCATAAAAAAAAATTAGAGCAGCTTTCCCAGGTCAGTGTACGTGTCCCGGTCCGACGGCTCCGCCGTCGGACCGGGACACGTACACTGACCTGGGAACCGCTATAGAAAGCTGTTTAGAAAGTCGCCAAAATCAATCAGACTCTGGCATCCGCTTGTCGAAGCATGACCGCTCTTTTGACTTTCTAAACAGCTTCAGAAGATGTGGGAGGCTTGCGCTTCGCTGGTCTACAAGCCCGGCAAAGCAGTATACAACCGGCCCGTCCAGCGGCGGCAGACGTTTTCGCGGCGGGCAGGACGGGGGCGGGCGCTCCGCTTGTTCGCGTTTCACTTCGCGGCCCGGGGCCGTTCAGTCAGCAGGCCCGAAAACTGCTTTTACGCACCGCCTACGAAACCCTGTCCGTTATTTGGGGCTGCCACAAAGGAGCTCTAGCTGCGCGGCCAGGGCCTGGCGCTCGGCACCCGTGCGCAGGCGCTTGAAGCAAACGGCCCCCAGAGTTCGAATCAGGGCTTGCGACTGCTCGTTGGAAGGAAGCCGGCCGGCCAGGGCCAGGGCCCGGCCGTACGCGTCGTCGGCGGGCCGCCGTTGGCCGGCCCGGTCTAGGGCCAGGGCCAGCTGCCGGGCTGCTTCAATACCTAGCGTATCGGCCGCCAGCGTGTCGGCGGCCAGTGCGTTGGTGGCCAACTCGTTGGCAGCCAGCCTATCGGTTCGGGCCAGGGCCAGCTGTAGTACGGCGATGGCTTGCGGCATGCCGCGCGGCCGGCACTGCTGCCAGGCCACAGCCTGGCCCAGCCAGGCCTGCACGCTTAGCAGCCCGGCCGCGCGGCCAATGAGGCGGGTATGCTCACTCAGCGGACACGTTGCGGCGTTGCCAACTGCATATAGTTGTTCGCTACGGGCCAGGGCGGCGGCGTACTGCTCCAGGGCTTGGGCAGGCTGCTGGCGCACCAGAAAATACGGCCCCACCGCCAGCCAGATACTGATATCGGCCAGGGGCAGGTCGGAATTTTGGCACAGTTGCAGGCAGGCCGCGGCCTGCGTCGCAACGGCCCGGTCGTTGGTCTGGGCCAGGGCCATGCCCAGCTGTTGAAACTGCTGCCGAAACGCCCCTTCCGGCCCGGTCGACCCGGTGGCCTCCTGCACTTCCCGCAACAGTTGCGCCATCGACACGCCGGGCACCACCGTTTGCACGGCCGCCGGGTACCAGCGGGCCAACCGGTGAAGCCGCTGGTCCTGTTCATCTTCCAGCACGATGAACTGCCGGGTCCCGCCACCGCTCAGCTGCTGCCGGAGCCAGTACTCGGTATCGGCACCGGGCTGGAGCAGCCACGTTACGGCGGCGCGGGAGGCCCCCGGCACCGTTGCCAGCGCGGGCAGCCCCGCAGCCGGGGCCAGGTGCAGCGGCGCGTCGGCGGTCGTGCTTAGGCCCAGCAGGTAGTCGTGCAGCAGCGACTGGTCGGCCGCGGCCGTTAGCCAGCGGCTGAGCCGGAGCGTGGGGGAATGGTAAAAAACCTGCCAGTGGGCCGCCAGCAACTGCTGCATGCGCTCGAAGGGTTGCGGAGCCGAGTGCATGGGAATCAGTTTATCATCACCATCGTGCCTTTCACGGTCGTGATGCCCGAGCTATCCAGGGTGGCCATGCCGGTGCCCGTGACCTTCACGATGGCTCCCTGCGCCTTTAAGGAGGCATCGGCCTTGATATCGACCGTGGCCCCCGAAATAGCCGTTTTGACCGTTCCCGTGATAGCCACCGCCTGCCCCTTGAGGGTGATTTTGGGCGCATCGAGCGTGATTTCCTGAGTGGCTTTCAGCACGATGCTTTTGCTGGCGTTGAGCGTGATGGTGCCCTGGCCGCTATTCACCACGATGGTGATGCGGTTGCTCTCATCCACTTGCAGGTGCAGCTCGTGCGTGGCGGAGCTATCCAGAAAGCTAACCGTCGTGCCGCTATTGACGCTCAGGTGGGCCTCCGTGGCGGGCACGGCCGCGTTCTGGCCATGCGGCATGGCTCCAAACACAAACGGCCGGTCGGGGTTGCCGTGCTGAAAGCCCACCATCACCTGGTCGTTCACTTCGGGCACAAACAAGAAGCCCCGGCTCTTGTCCTGCTCGCCGGCACCGTAGTGCGGGGTCATCACGCGCAGCCACGGCGTTTTTTCGGCCGCTTCCATCCACTGCAGCCGTACCTGAACGCGGCCCAGCTTTCGGGGGTCGTTGTTGGCCACGACCTTACCTACCTGGGCTTCGCTCGTCGGCAGCTGCAAAGGCCCCGGCGGCATGGCCTTGACCGCGGCCGGAATGGCCATAAACTGGCTGTGGTACCCCTTCACCTCGCTCACCTCGTGCGTTACTTCAACCACGATGAAGTCGCCCAACGCATTTGCCCCCCTGGGTTCGGCGTTGATACGAATCGTACTGCCCACGCTGAGGCCCGGCACGTCGGACTGGCCCGTGACGTAGTTGACCTGGGCAGCGAGCGATTCGCTGTGGTTCGTGGCGAAACTTTTCAGGTCGCCGCCGGCCAGCGCGCGTCGCAGGCCCGGTTGGGCCTGCGACGCGCGCCCTTCAAAAATACCCGGGTCGGTACCGTACTTCTCCTCGATGAGCTTATCGTCGAGGGAAAGATAATCTAACTGCCGCACGGACTGGGCCACAACCCGCGTTCCCGACCGTAGGCTGTGCAGGTTATGGCCCAGCTTCAGGGCGATGGGCGAGGTGCCCGGCGTCGTGGTGAAGTTCAGCTGCTGCCCATCGTAGTACAGCCATGCGCCATAATCGTAGGCCAGCCGGCGCAGAAAGTTCCAAACTGTTTCGTTGTAGCGCACACAGTAGGGCAGCACATGGCTGGGGCCGGTGGGAGTCGTGATTTTTTTGCTGCTGGAATAGGCACTCAGGCATTTTTTAACAATATCGGTAGCGCTCTGGTCGAAGTATGCTCCAATGCCCGGCACCGTACCCAGCTTATATGGCAACCCATGGCCCCGCACCACCATGCCCGGCAATTCCCAGTTGCTCATGATAGCCTCGGCTTCGGTAATGATGCCGTCGAATTTCAATTCGGCCATCGAGGCATCTTCGCCCTTAATCGTGAGACTGATTTTTTTGCCTATCAGCGGGTTTTTGGTCCCGAAAGAGAAGGGGAAAACAGGATTGGTTGAATTGTCGTCGAAGATTAGCTCAAACTCGTGCCAGGTGTGCAGCGATTGAACAATCCTCAGGGACTGAAAATACGCAATGGTTTTTCCTTCAATTGATATAGAGGTCTGTTTAGTGAAGCTAGCCGCCATAATAAACGTCGAATTATGCAATTAAAGCCGCCCCGAAATGGAGCAGGTCACACAAATATAGTTCTAGTATAATATAGCTTTACAACTCGGACCAGCGTTTTAATTTAACGCTTCTGAAGTGGGCCAATACAAGCTGGTTGAATGCCATCCCCAAAGGTTTTACGCGGGGGAGAAAATCAGGCCGGTT
>JAYULN010000765.1:0-7203 GCA_043763525.1 Hymenobacter sp. | reverse complement strand
ATGTTCCGAATATTGTTGGCCATATGGGTTGTTTTTGCGGGTGCAAAGGTACAGATAAAAAGGCGTAAAGCCTTGTGGTAGTCAACTAGTAACAAGCGGCCGGTGGCGGTACCCCCGCGTGCAGCCAAGCCTGTCGCTCTAAATCGGTTAGCTGGGGCGTAAGGTTCCCGGCCCGAATTCGTCGGCCCGGCCAACCGAACCGCGGCCCGGTGCCGTATGTTGAGCCGCTATCATCTCACATTCATTTAGCTTCCATCAGCCCATGCGCTTTTCCCTGTTGTTTTTATTTGTGTCGGTGTTCACACTAAGCGCCGCCTGCTCGCAGAAACGCGACGTGGTGGCCAACACACCGCGTCCGTCCCGCACCGTAGCCGGCAAAACCTACTTCCAGCCCCAGGCCGTAACCGGCAAGCCCGACGAGTTTTCGGTGCGCCATTCGGAGGCCGAGTGGAAGAAGCTACTCACGCCCGACCAATTCTACATCCTGCGGGAAAAAGGCACTGAGCGGCCTTTTACCGGCAAATACCACGACAACCACGCCGTCGGTAGCTACTACTGCGCCGCCGACCACAGCCTGCTCTTTACCTCTGATACCAAGTTTGAGTCGGGTACCGGCTGGCCCAGCTTCTTTGCCCCGGCCACGGCCACCAGCGTAAAAGTGGCTTCCGACGACACCTTTGGCATGAGCCGCGATGAAATTGTGTGCGCCAAGTGCGGCGGCCACCTCGGCCACGTTTTCAACGACGGCCCCAAGCCCACCGGCCAGCGCTATTGCATGGATGGCAATGCCTTGGTGTTCGAGAAGAAAAAATAGAAGGGTCTGGATTTTTCTTTAAAAAGTAATAAATAAAGCCCCCGGATAATTAATGTTCGGGGGCTTTTTCGTTTCATCTTGTCAGAAAAAAGGCAACATTTGTGAATTGGCAAAAAAGCCGGGCTTTATATAGTTATACTAACACTTAATTGTCTATGCACGACACTACTGACCCCATCGAATACTTGCGGCAGGAAGTAAAGTCCACGCGTGAGCAGTTGCTCAGTAATGGGTTGTTCAACCGCCTGCAAACTTTAGCCGACTTGCGCCGCTTCATGGAGTACCATGTGTATGCCGTGTGGGATTTTATGTCGCTGCTTAAGGCCTTGCAGGGTGAATTGACGTGCGTGCAGGTGCCGTGGGTGCCCACGGCCAACCCCAATACGCGGCGGCTCATCAACGAAATAGTGTTGGAAGAAGAGTCGGATGTCGACCCGCAGGGGCGGCCCATCAGCCACTTTGAACTCTACGTGAAGGCCATGCGAGAGTGCGGAGCCGACACGGCTCCCATTCGCCGGCTGGTGGCGGCCATTGCGGCGGGCAAAACCCTGACGCAGGCCCTCGATGCGGCCGAGGCTCCGGATTCGGCCCGTCAGTTTGTCGAAACTACGTTCGGCATCATTCGTTCGGGCAAGCCGCACGCGGTGGCCGCCGCCTTCACCTTCGGCCGCGAAGACCTGATTCCGGCCATGTTCCGCCAGCTGGTGGACGAGCTGCACAGCCGGTTTCCGGGCCAGCTCGATATGTTCACATACTATCTCGACCGTCATATTCAGCTCGACGAAGAAGTTCACGCCCCGCTGGCGCAGCAAATGGTGCGGGAGCTGTGCGCCAACAACCCCGAGCATTGGCTTGATTGCCAGCAGGTAACCGTGCAGTGCCTGGAGGCGCGCATTCTGCTCTGGGACGGCATCAAGCCCGGTAAGATGCGCCGCAGCCTGGTGTAGCGCCACGAAGCCGAACCACGCCCCACCCACCCGCGTTTGAAGCAGGCGGCCTACTTCGGCCACCTTTTTCATGCCTTGGCAATAATGACACCTTCGCGCATTTTGGCGCGGTACCCGGCCCTGGCGCTGGGCACCGCGCTGCTGGCAGCCTGCACCGCCACCGAGCAACGGTCCGAAACCGCCACCCCTACCGAAGTCCGCACCGATGCCGACCGGCGAGCCATTTATAGCAACAATGGCAGCGGCTCGGCCGTGCCCGATGCTACGCCCGGCCGCGTGCGCCTCGGCGAGCAGGCCGCTGACATCAATCGCCAAAAGCGCATCGAAAACACCAACACCAACGACCCCAACACCACCACGCCCGAAACCCGGCTCCGCCGCCTCAACCATGACCAGCCGGTCGATACCCTGCGCCGGCCTTAGTTACGGCTGTTGCGCGGGCAGCTGTTGTGCCTTGGGTTTTGTTTCTCGTTGATGGTTTCTGGTTAGAAACTCACCCAAAAGAATTCCCGAAAAACAAACCAGCAACGAGCAACTGTCTTTTTGCCGTTGGCCGACTATCTTTCACGGAAAAGCCCGCTCCCGATAGACTCGGGAGCGGGCTTTTTACAGCGAGAACGACTCGTCGGCGTGCGAACTTATGCGTTTGCTTCGTCAGTGCTGGGGCTATCGGCCGAGTTCATTACATCGTTGGCTTCCGGGGCCGGAGCGGCCTGAACGCGCGGCTTGGGGCCGCGGCGGGCACCCGTGGCGGGAGTGCCTGGCTTGGGGCCGCGCCGGCTGGCGGTAGTGGCTCCGGCTGCTGGCGTAGCGGCGGCAGTGGGCTTGGGGCCACGGCGGGCACCGATAGTTTTGGCTTTCGCGGCCGTGGCACCGGGCTTGCGGCCACGGGTTTTGGCAGCGGGGGCTTCGGTGGCCGTATCGCTGGCACTGGCGGCGCTGGCGGTCTCGGCGCGAAGTACGCGCGGCTTGCGGGGGCTGCCGTCTTTGTTCAGGGTCTGGCCTTTTTTGGCGCTGGGGGCTTTGCCATTGCTGGCATCAGCACCACCGTCTGCGGCGCTGGTGCTGACGCTGGGAGTGCCCGCAACCGAGTCATAGTGCCGCACTATGGTGTGCAGGGCCTGCTCAAACATGCGCTCGGTGTCGCCATCGAGGCGGCGCGTGGCCTCTTTTACTACTTCCTTCAGCTTGGCTTTCGTTTCTTTGCGGATGCGAGTCACCACTTCGTTCATTCGGTTGTTCAGCTCCTTTTGCAGTTGCTTGGCGGCCGATTTGAGCGACTTTTTCTGGCTGGCCTTCTTGTCGGCGCGGTCATCTTTGAGGTCGGTGGTAGCGCGACCAGCATTTTTGGCCGATTTACGGGCCGTTTTTTCTTCCGGCGTGCGTTTCGCACGTTTTTCCGTTTGGTTCGGAGAAGCAGGTTTTTTCATGTGAAAAAAAATGGTTGGTGAAGGGTGAAAATAAGGAAGGATAGCAAATATTTTGTACGACCTTGTTAATTGCCGCGCCCAAATATAAAATGAATTAACTATCAAACGGTTTGCTTGCATTTTTGGTTGATTTAATTCTGTGATTTTTTTCGTTGTTTCTTTGTGTAGCGTGATAAATTCGGCAATTTCCTATTGAAGAATAAATTTATCAAACACTGCTCTTTTTCTTGTTTTTATATGTCTCTTCTTCCTAAGCGTTACATTGTTACCGCCGCTTTGCCCTATGCCAATGGCCCGGTGCATATTGGCCATTTGGCGGGCGTTTACTTGCCCGCCGACATTTACGTGCGCTACCTGCGCTCGGTGGGCCGCGACGTGAAATTTATTTGCGGCTCCGACGAACACGGCGTGCCGATTACCATTCGGGCCCAAAAAGAGGGCGTGACCCCACAGCAGGTGGTCGATAAATATCACGCCCTGATTCGCGACTCATTCAAAGATTTCAACGTGTCGTTCGACGTGTATTCGCGCACCTCTTCGGCCACGCACGCCGAGGTTTCGAGTGGCTTTTTCACGAAGCTGAACGATGCCGGGCAGTTCATTGAGCAAACCACGCAGCAGTATTTCGACGAAAAGGCGCAGCAGTTTCTGGCCGACCGTTACATTGTGGGCACCTGCCCCAACTGTGGCAACGAAAATGCCTATGGCGACCAGTGCGAGCGCTGCGGTAGCTCGCTTAGCCCCACCGAATTAATTAATCCGCGCTCCATGCTCAGCGGCGCGCACCCGGTTTTGCGCGATACCAAGCACTGGTTTCTGCCCCTCGACCAATACGAGCCCTGGCTGCGCGAATGGATAGTTGAAGGCCATAAAAACGACTGGAAAACCAACGTATATGGCCAGTGCAAATCGTGGATTGACCAGGGCCTGCACCCCCGCGCCGTAACCCGCGACCTCGATTGGGGCGTGCCGGTGCCCGTAGCCGGGGCCGAGGGCAAAGTGCTGTATGTGTGGTTTGACGCGCCCATTGGCTACATCTCAGCCACCAAAGAAGCCTTCCCCGATGAGTGGGAATTGTATTGGAAAGATGCCGGTTCGAAGCTGGTGCATTTTATTGGCAAGGACAACATCGTTTTCCACTGCATTATTTTTCCGGTGATGCTGAAGGCACACGGCGAATTTATTCTGCCCGATAACGTGCCCGCCAATGAGTTTCTGAATTTGGAAGGGGATAAAATAAGCACCTCGCGCAACTGGGCGGTGTGGCTGCACGAATATTTGCAGAACTTCCCCGGCCAGGCCGACGTGCTGCGCTACGTGTTGTGCGCCAACGCCCCCGAAACCAAGGACAACGACTTCACCTGGAAGGACTTTCAGGCTCGCAATAACAACGAATTAGTTGCCACGCTCGGCAATTTTGTGAACCGCGCAGCCGTGCTCACGCACAAATTCTTCGAGGGCAAAGTGCCGGCCATCAGCGCACTGGAAGATATCGACCGGGTTACGCTGGCGCAGGCCGCCGAATTCCCGGCTAAAATCGGGGAGCTGATTGAAAATTACCGGTTCCGCGATGCGTTGGCCGAAGTGCTGAATCTGGCGCGGCTGGGCAATAAATACCTGGCTGAAACCCAGCCCTGGCACCTCATCAAAATCGATGTGGCCCGCACCGGTACCGTGCTGCACGTAGCCCTGCAAATAGCCGCCGCCCTGGCCCCCGTGCTGGAGCCTTTCCTGCCCGAATCGGCCCAGAAGCTGGCCACCATGCTCAACATCGAATTGGGCAACTGGGCCAGCGCCAGCCACGCCGACGTACTTGCCGCTGGCCACCAGCTGCGCGAGGCGGCGCTGCTCTTCGCTAAAATTGAAGACGCAACCGTGGAAACGCAGGTGCAAAAGCTGCTCAATACTAAAAAAGAAAATCAGCTCGCCAATACGCCCGTAGCTCCCGCCAAAGCCGATGTATCCTTCGACGACTTCGGCCAGATGGACCTGCGCATCGGCACCATCGTGGCCGCCGAAAAAGTAGCCAAAACCAAAAAGCTCCTCAAACTCACCGTCGACCTCGGCCTCGAAGAGCGCACCATCGTGAGTGGCATTGCCGAGCATTTTATCCCCGAAGCCCTTATCGGCCAGCAGGTGCAAGTGCTGCTCAACCTCGCACCCCGCGAAATCAAAGGCATCCAAAGCCAGGGCATGTTGCTAATGGCCGAAAACGCCGACGGCAGCCTCGCCCTGATGCAGCCCGGTGCGCCCGTACGCAACGGCAGCAGCATCGCTTGACAATGGTTTGATAAAAGAAGAACGTCATGCTGAGCGCAGCCTCTACCGCGTAACTAATCAGATTTAGTATTGCAGTAGAGATGCTTCGGCAAGCGGACACCAGAGAGCATGACGTTCTTTTCTTGTTTAACGGCAGATATCTACTTCACATTCACCACATTCACCACATTCATGGCTCGCTCAAGCCCCATGCTGCCAAATGCCAGCACGGCCTCGCCCGCTTTCCCGATGTGGATTGGCAGCTCAATTAACTCATCGGGCGAAAACGGGTTCAGCACATAATCCACCTGCCGGCCCTTGGGAAAATTCGCATCCACGCCAAACCGTAGCCGCGCGTACACATCGCTGCCCAATGTAGTCTGAACATCCTTCAACCCGTTGTGGCCGCCGGCCGAGCCTTGGCCTTTCAGCCGCAGCTTGCCGAAGGGCAGGGCCAGGTCGTCGGTCACGACCAGCATATTTTCGGGCGTTATTTTAAGCGTGGCCAGCCAGTGCGCGGCGGCCTTGCCGCTCAGGTTCATGTAGGTGGTGGGTTTCACCAGCGCGTAGGTATGGCCCTTGTGCCGGAACTCGGTGACGAAAGCGTGGCGGCTAATTTCAAAGCGCGGCGCATCGAATTTGGCGGCCAGGTAATCGGCCACCATAAAGCCGATGTTGTGCCGGGTAGCGGCGTATTCGGGGCCAATATTGCCCAGGCAAAGAATTAAATAGACCACGGATGGGCACGGATTTTAGCGGATTTCACGGATTTTGTAGACGCGCCCCGTGGTTGGCGTAAACAATAATGCGGCAGATGCACAAAAAAACCGCTCTGTGAAGGAGCGGCTTTTTCGTAAAAGAAAGCTGAAAATAACATCGTTCACAACTGGAAGTCAGCGAAGCTAAAATTCGTGAAATCCGCTAAAATTCGTGCTAATCCGTGGTCTATTTACCAGCGGCCAGCTCGCCTTTCAGGGCACGCGGGATGGTGATGGTGGCGATGGGGGCCTCGGCGCTGGTGAGGATGGTGTAGTTGTTTGGAACTACGGCCCCTACCTTGATGGACTTGCCAAGCTCCATGGTGCTGATGTCAACTTCCACGTAGTCGGGCAGGTTTTCCATGGTGGCACGCACGCGCACTTTGCGCAGCTTGCTGGCCAGCTTACCACCGGCCAACACGCCCGGTGATACGCCGATGTATTTTACGGGGATGTCCATCTTCACCTCTTTACCGTCTTCCAGCTCCAGGAAGTCAACGTGGAGGAGCATTTCATTTACGGGGTGGAACTGAGCGTCCTGCACAATAGCGCGGTACAGGGTGCCTTCCACGTTCAGGTCCACGATGTGGGCCTCCGGCGTGTACAACAATTCGCGGAACAGGATAGCGGGCACCGAAAAATGCACGGTGTCCTTGCCGCCATACAACACGCACGGTACTTGAGCGTCGAGGCGCAATGCCTTAGCGCCCGTTTTACCGAGATTCGCTCTTTTAAACCCTACAATCTCGAGGCTTTTCATAAAAGTGGTTTTTGGTGATGAAAAATGGCCCATTCGCCACTGAAGTTGGTGGCAAACGGGCCGCAAAGGTAAGCGTAATTTGGCTGGAAAACCAGCAGGTCGCAGATAATCCACCAAAAGTAAGCTGGTCGTAGGTTAGTTTCGGGGATGGACCCTTTCGCTTCCTTTGCCCATTTAACGGACCCGCGCGTGCAGGGCCGGTGCCTTCACCAACTGGTTGATATCCTGGCGTTAC
>JAYULN010000764.1:0-7204 GCA_043763525.1 Hymenobacter sp. | reverse complement strand
CGGGGCCCGCAAGGGAGGAAGAACGAAAAACTCCCCTCCTTTTTTCAAGGAGGGGACGTTTCCGCGCAGCGGAAATTGGGGTGGTGCAGTCGTTGAACCGGTCCGACCGCTGAAGGCGGTCCGACCGGTTGTCGTCTGGGCCGTCTGGTCCGACTGGTCCGACCGGTTATCGTCTGGTCCGTCTGGTCCGTCTGGTTGTCGTCTGGTCCGTCTTGTCCGACTGGTCGTCGTTTCAACGATTCCCGCCGCCCAACAACCGGTCGGACCGCCTCTGGCGGTCGGACCGGAGTAACGACTCAACATCTGGGGAAAGGCCAGCCTTAAAAAAGGCGGGGAGTTGACCGTTTCCCGGGGCTCTGCCGTATTCCTGCTACGGCTCCCTTTTTCTTACCTTTGAAGCTGGCTAAGCCGCCCACCTACCTGAGTTCCGTGCAAATTTCCCCCTTCACCAAACGACTTCTTATCGGCATTCTGGGCGGCGTGGCTGCGGTGCTGCTGCTGGCTTTCGCCGTATTTCAGTGGAAGCGCCAGCAGCTGCTGACCTATGCCCTGAGCGAGGTAAAAGCCAAAATCGAGCGCAAATACCCAGTGATTATCATTTTGGGGCCGGCCCGGTTCGCGGGCTTCAAAACCGTGGAAATTGCCGGCCTGAGCCTGGTGCCCAGGGCCGCGCCCACCGATACCCTGCTCACGGCCAAGCGCCTGGAGGCCAGCCTCAGCCTGCGCTCGCTGTTTGCGGGGCGGCCGGTGTTTAGCGGGCTCGAAATCATGACGGCCCGCCTCACGGCCCGCAAAACCGCTACCACCGACAACTACGGCTTCCTGATAAAAAAGAAGGCCAGCACCGTGCCGCGCGACACCACCAAGGGCACCAACTACGGCCTGCTGCTGAACCAGGCCCTCGAAACAATATTCGATAACGTGCCCGGCGAGGCCGATTTCAAGGATTTTTACGTGAGCTACACCAGCCCGCGCCACGTGGTGCTGCTGCGCCTGCCCGAGCTCAAAATTCAGGGCGGCGACATTTCGGGCCGCCTCACGGCCAACGTCGACTCGGTGGTGAACGAGCTGGGCATCAGCGGGCACATCGAGCCGGGCGACTACGCCCTCACGGCGCGGGTGTTTGGCGTGGGCGGCTCGGTGCAGCTGCCCTACGTGCCGCGCCGGTTTGGGGCGCTGGTGAGCTTCGACACGGTGCTGGTGCGCCTCGATGGCAAGGATTTCGAGAACGACAACACCGGCGGCCGCCTCACGGTGCGCGGCTCGCTGGCGGCTCGCAATTTCAGCCTCTACCACCCCAAGCTGGCGGCCAACGAGATTGAAGTGAAGCGCGGCGCGCTGGATTTTGTGGCCACGCTGGGCCGGGGCACGGCCGCCCTGGAAAAGGGCAGCCAGCTCACGGTGAATAAAATCGTGCTCTACCCCGAAATCAGCGTGCGGATGAAGCCCAGCCGGGCCATCACCATCAACGTCACCTCGGCTGAAACCCAGGCCAACGACTTTTTCGCGTCGTTGCCCACCGGTATTTTCGACGAGGTGCGCGGTACCCAGGGCACCGGCACGCTCCGCTACCGCCTCAACGCCAGCCTCGACATGGCCCGGGTCGACAGCCTCAAGCTCGATTCCAGCCTGCGGGGCAAGAATTTTAAGCTGACCAATTTCGGGGAGGAAGACCTCAACAAGCTCAATACGCCCTTCCTCTATACGGCCTACAACGACCGGGGCGACTCGTTGCGCACCTTCGCCGTGGGGCCGCCCAACCCCGATTTCGTGTCCTACAACCAGGTGTCGCCCTACCTTATCCGGGCCATTACCACGGCCGAAGACCCGCGTTTTTTCGCGCACAAGGGCTTCATGGAGCGGGCCTTCGTGAAATCGGCCATCCAGAACATCAAGGAGCGGCGGTTTGCCCGCGGCGGCAGCACCATTTCGATGCAGCTCGTGAAAAACGTGTTTCTGAACCGCCAGAAAACCGTGGCCCGCAAAGTAGAAGAAGCCCTGATGGTGTGGCTCATCGAAAATACCGGCCTGGCCAGCAAGCAGCGCATGTTTGAGGTGTACCTCAACATCATTGAGTGGGGCCCGAGCAAGTACCGCTGGCCCAGCGGCAAGCGCGGGGTGTACGGCGTGAAGGATGCCGCCCTGTTCTACTACGGCAAGCGCCCCAGCGAGCTCAATCTGGCCGAAAGCCTGTACCTGGCCAGCATCATTCCCAAGCCCAAGTACGCGCGCAACTCCTTCAACAGCTACGGCGACTTGTTGCGCAGCACCCGCTACTTCTTTCGCCTCATTGCCGACATCATGGCCACCCGCGGCCTCATCAGCGGCAACGACCGCGAAAACCTGCCTTATTTCCTCAACCTCAACGGCCCGGCCCGCCAGTACATGCACTTCTCGCCGCGCCCCGACACCACGCGCAACACCGCCGCCGCCGATTCGAGCCAGTTTGAACCCCTCAACCTGATTGACCTGCTGAACACCGGGGCCGCCGCCCCCGATGCCGGCGTGAACTCCGGCGCTCCCGAAGCCGAGCCGCCGAAAGCCCCGAAGTAGGGCGATGTAGCGCGGACTTTGCGAGTCTGCGCGTGAACGAGTCGTGTGGGTGTCGTTCACGCGCGGACTCGCAAAGTCCGCGCTACACTTCCTTCTTCGGCCAAATCAGCGAAGCCAACACACTTAGCATCAGCAAGCCGCCCACCACGCCCAACGCCGCTGGCATGGGAATGGGCAGTAGGTTATCGAGCAAAATCTTGCCCCCGATAAACACCAGAATGAGTGACAGGCCGTAGTGCAGGTAGTGGAACAGGCGCATCATGCTGGCCAGGGCGAAGTACATGGCCCGCAGGCCCAGCAGGGCAAACACGTTGGAGGTGAACACCACAAAGGTGTCGCGCGTGATGGCCAGGATGGCCGGAATGGAGTCGGCGGCGAACACCACGTCGGTGGTTTCCACCATCACCAGCACCACGAACAAGGGCGTGGCAAAGCGCAGGCCGTCTTTCATTACGAAGAATTTGCCGTCCTCCATTTGCCGGGTAATGGGCAGGTGGCGGCTCAGAAACCGCACCACGGGGTTGTTTTCGGGGTCGATTTCGGGACCGTCGCTGTTCAGGCCCATCCGAATGCCCGTGTACACGAGGAAGGCCCCGAGCAGGTAGAGCAGGAAGTGAAACTTGGCCAGCAGCACCCCGCCCACCAGAATAAACACGGCCCGTAGAATCAGGGCACCCAGCACACCCCAAAAGAGGACGCGGTGCTGGTACTGCGGCGGCACTTTGAAATAGTTGAAAATGAGCAGGAAGACAAACAGATTGTCTACACTCAGGGCCTTTTCGACCAGGTAGCCCGTGAGCCATTGCAGGCCGGCCTGATGGCCCATGGTGCGGTACACCAAAAAGTTGAAGCACAGCGAGAGAACCACCCAAAAGGCACTCCAGCCCAGGGCTTCGCGAAGTTTTATTTCGTGGGCCTTACGATTGAAAACCAGCAAATCGAGCAGCAGCAGCCCGACCACGAAGACGTTAAAAGCAAGCCAAAACAGGGGCGTATTTTCCATGCGTAGGGGCAAGTTACGCGTAGCGTGGACTCTGGGAGTCCGCGCGTGAGTGAAGCGAGCATCCGGTGGTGGGCCGTTGGCGCGGTGCTGCCAGTTCGCTGCGCTCACGCGCGGACTCCCAGAGCCCACGCTACAAAAACGCTACGCCACCCGCTTTTGGGGCCGCAGCCAGCTGCTCACCTTCATTTGCAGCACGCCAAAGAAGGCTTCCTGCACAATGCCTTTCGACATTTTGGAGGTGCCTCGGGTGCGGTCGGTGAAGATGATGGGCACCTCGGTGAGGCGGAAACCCATTTGGTAAGCCAGCCACTTCATCTCAATCTGAAAGGCATAGCCCACGAAATGAACGCGGGACAGGTCGATGGCCCGCAGCACCCGCGCCGTGTAGCACTTGAAGCCGGCCGTGGCATCGCGGATGGGCATGCCCGTGACCATGCGCACGTACCACGAGGCGAAATACGACATCAGCACCCGCGACATGGGCCAGTTCACCACGTTCACCCCCTGAATGTAGCGCGAGCCGATGGCCAGGTCGTAGCCCTCGTAGGCGCAGGCATCGTGCAGGCGCAGCAGGTCTTCGGGGTTGTGCGAGAAGTCGGCATCCATCTCAAACACGTACTCGTAGCCGTGGGCCAGCGCCCAGCGAAACCCGTGAATGTAGGCCGTGCCCAGGCCCTGCTTGCCGCCGCGCTCCTCCAAAAACAGGCGACCCGGAAACTCCGCCTGAAGCTCGCGCACAATGCCGCCGGTGCCATCGGGCGAGCCATCGTCGATAATCAATACATCGAAAGCCCGCGGCAACGCCATCACCTTGCGGATAATCAGCGCGACATTTTCGTGCTCGTTATAGGTAGGAATCAGGACGAGGCCTTCGCTCATGAGGTAAATAATGAGGGCAAAGATAGATGTTTACCATCCGAAGCTGCATTTGATGCCGCGCTCGATAGGTGAAAGCCCGTCATGCTGAGCGTAGTCGAAGCATCTCTACCGCGCAACTAATCAGTTTTATTATTGCGGTAGAGATGCTTCGGCTGCGCTCAGCATGACATATGTTTCCTCATTCCTCATTCCTCATTCCTCATTGAGCGAAGCGTCTCCGCTGTGCGCCGGGCGTGCCGAATGCAGTCGGGCACGCTTACGCCGGCGTGCCAATTGGCCACGCTCAAAATGTGGGCGGCCTCCAGAGTATCGGCGGCGGCGTGGGCGGCCACAATGCGCTCATCGAACTGCGGAATGCTGCGCGGCCAGAAGTAGCGCCCCTGCCAGCGCGGCGTGCCCGTGATGCCGTAGAATCGGCTCAGCTCGGCGTGTACGGCGGCTTTCTGGGCTTCTTCGGGCTGGCGGGCGACCTCCTCGTACTGCGTGCCACCCACGAAGGTGGTGAACAGCACCTGCCCGGCCGGCACCCGCTGCGGATAGATGCTGCTCGTCCAGATGGAGCCGGCCGCGTAGGTGCCCTCCACCTTGGGGTGCAGCGCCCCGAAGCCGTTGAGCGGGTGCGCCACGGCCGCCCGGTCGTAGGCCGAAAACACCACGCTCATGGGCGGGTAATGCACGGCCGCCAGCGCCGTTGCCTCTGCCGGAAACAGGCTTTGGAGCAGCGGCGCGGCCGCGTAGGCCGGCAGCGCCAGGGCCAGGTGCGTATAGCCGGGGGCCGCTTCCAGGCCCTGCGGACCCGTTAGTTCCAGCTGGTACGTGCCATCGGCGGCGCGGGAAAGGGCCGTGACGGTGGTGCCGGGCTGGTAGTTGGCAAGCCAGGCCGCCAGCGTATCGGCGATGGTTTGCACGCCGTGCTGTAGGGTGATGATGCGGCGGCGGGCCGCGCCTTTGCCGGTTTTCATCAGCCCGCGCAGCACCGAGCCGTATTGCTGCTCCAGGGCCGCGAGCTGCGGGAAGGTTTTGTATAGAAGTAGCTTTTCGGGGTCGCCGGCGTAGATGCCGGCCATGAAGGGGTTGACGGCATAGTCCACGATTTCGGGGCCGAAGCGGCGGCGGAAAAAGTGAGCCACGGTTTCGGTGGTATCGATGGGGGCGGCGGGCTGACGGAACTCCTGTAGCAGCCGCCACTTGGCTTTCAGGCTGAAAAAGCCGTTGGTGAGTAGGGCAGGCGGGGAGCCAGGTAACACCTGGTAGCGGCCGCCGCGCAGCACGTAGCGTTGCTGGCTCACGGCGGCCGCGTCCTGAATTTGGTCGGTAAGGCCGAGGTCGGCCAGGAGTTCTTCCAGCTCGGGGCTTAGTTGCAGCGAGTTGGGGCCGGTTTCGAGCAGGTAGCCGGCCGGGGTGGGCCAGGTGTGCAGGTTGCCGCCGGGGCGCGTGTCGGCCTCAAACAGGTCGTAGGCCACGCCGGCCTTTTGCAGGTACCAGGCGAGGGTAAGGCCGCTGATGCCGCCGCCGATGATGGCAATTTTCATGTAGCGCGAACTTTTAGTTCGCGTCCTCCTGCCGGGTGGAATGGTCCTGCGGCGCGGGAACGCGAACCACAAAGTTCGCGCTACTTTCTTTGCGGCAATGAAAGCACTCAATAAAGCTATTTTTCTGGACCGCGACGGCGTGCTGAACGACGAAATCGGGGACTACGTGTGGAAGCTCGACAAATTCATCGTCAGCCCCGGCGTACCCGAAAGCCTGGCCCGCCTCAAAGCCGCTGGATATTACCTCATCGTCGTCACCAACCAGGCCGGTATCGCCAAAAAGCTCTACACCGCCGCCGATGTTCATGCCTGCCACGCCAAGCTGCAAGCTGCCTGTGGCAATGTTCTTGACGCGCTCTATTTCAGCGCAGCCCATCCCAGCGTGAGCGACTCCATCATGCGCAAGCCCGATTCGGGCATGTTTGAGAAAGCCGTGGCCCGTTTCAATCTCGACCCTGCCCAGTGCTGGATAGTGGGCGACCGGTACCGCGACATGGAAGCCGGAGCCAAAATTGGCGTGCGCGGCATTATGGTGGGGGAGACGGAAGTGGTAGATTTTGTGCCCCGCGTGACGGATTTGCGGGCGGCAGTGGGTATTATTCTGGGGGCGGATGCCAGATAGAGCATGACGTTCTTTTTTGTGACCATTCTATAAACAAAAAACCGGCCTCCCACGCGGGAAGCCGGCCTGTTTTACGTCAAAACCGAAAAGCCTTACTGGCGTGCCGAAGTCGTGGCGGTGCTGGCCGTGATGGGTGAGGAAACGCGGTTGGCTTCCTTGGTGCTGCTGTAGGCGGGGCACTTCTGGCGGTTGCAGGCACCCAGCGAGAGGGCCGCGAAGCCGGCGGCGAGCAGAACGTACTTTTTCATAATGATATAAAAACGGGTGAGGGATGACACGATTGGGCTTCAAAGATAAGCAGCCAGCCCAATAGTCGGCTACAATTTCCCAACGCCAAAATTGAATTATTCGTATCCCAGGATGCGCATCATGCTGGCGGCTTCCTGCTGCGGCGCGAATACTGAGTCAACGAGTGTGCCATCTTCGGCGCGGTCGAGGATGATGTGCTGGGGGGCGGGGATGAGGCAGTGCTTGATGCCGCCGTAGCCGCTGAGGCTCTCCTGGTACGCGCCGGTGTGGAAGAAGCCCACGTAGAGCGGCTGGGCATCCTGGGGCTTGCGCTCGGGCAGGAAGGTCTGGTAGATGTGCTTCTCGGAGTTGTAGTAGTCCTGCGAG
>JAYULN010000763.1:0-7213 GCA_043763525.1 Hymenobacter sp. | reverse complement strand
ACACGACCCCGCTGGGGCTTTGTTCCTATCGTTCAGTCGGTTACTGCCGATATATCGCCCCGCCGGGGCTAGCAAACGGCGCATTTGCGTAAGTCCTAAAGTAATTAGATTTACTACTGCGGTAGAGGTGCTTCGACAAGTTCAGCACGACGTTATTTTCCAGTTCGCTCATTTTTCGGATAAGCGCTTCGCATTATTTAAAACCGGCCGGCAAAATCGTGTAATTTGCCAACCGTCGCGGCTTCAACCCTCTCCTATGTCCGACAACATCTACTCGGCCCGCCAACAGCACGTGTTGCTCATTGCCTGCCTGTTGGGGCTGGCGGGGCTTATTTTGTTCGGGCTGGGCAGCTACGTTACGGGCTTTCTGGGGGCCGGCATCCTATACATGGTGCTGCGGCCGTGGTTTCAGTATCTGGTGGACGGGCGCGGCTGGAACCGGCGGGTGGTGACGGTGGCACTGCTCACGTTTGCGCTGGTGGTCATCATCCTGCCTTTCACGGCCCTCACGCTGCTACTCGTATCTCGCATCCGGGCCTACAGCCAAAGCACCGGCCAAATAATGGCCCTGCTGCACACCATCGAGCGCAAAATTGGCTATAGCTTCACCAACGAGCAAAACATTCATGCGCTGGTGCAGCAGGGCGTGGCCTGGCTGAGCCGGCAGCTGCCCTCGCTGGCCGGCGGCCTGCTCGATTTCACGGTCGTTATCGGCCTCATGCTGTTCACGCTCTACTTCATGTACATGGAGGAAGCGGTGTTTCTGCGGGGCCTGCACCGCTACCTTCCCTTCCGCGAAGCTACTTTGGAGGAACTCGGCGAAGCCCTCAAAAACAACGTGAACGCCAACGTGCTGGGCCAGGTGCTGGTGTCGGTGGTGCAGGCCGTGCTCACGGGCGTTATGCTGTGGGCATTTGAGGTGCCCGATGCCACGTTCTGGGGCGTAGTGGCCTTTTTTATGGCATTTATTCCGGTACTGGGCACGCCGCTTGTCTGGGGGCCGGCGGCCTTGTTCAAGCTCGCGGCGGGGGCCACCAGCCAGGGGGTGGGCATTCTGCTGGTGGGCTTTATCGTGGTGATGAACATCGACAACCTGTTGCGCATGCTGCTGGCCAAGCGCATCGGCAACATTCACCCGCTCGTTACGCTGGCGGGCGTGGTGCTGGGGGTCGAGCTGTTCGGCATCATGGGCTTGGTCATCGGCCCGCTGCTGCTCTCCTACTTCATTGTGCTGATGCGGGTGTTTGAGCGCGAAAACCGCCTCCGCACCACCGTGCATCCGAGCGACCGGGTATAAGCTACCCCCGCACCCCCGGTCCCTCCAGCGCAAACATTTCCGTGAGCATGGCCAGCACCGGGGCCATTTCGCCGCGCTGGCTGGCCGCGCTCACTTGCAGCATCGGCCGCCGCAGGTAGCGTTGCATCAGGGTCCGGCTCAGGTCGTCGAGCCGGCCGGCTTCGGCGGTACTCAGCTTTTTCTGAAACCGCCGCATTTCCTGCTGCCGCAGCTGCTCCAGCGTGTTTTCGAGCCGGAGCATGGTGGGCGCAACCTGCGGGGCGCGGGGCTGGTCGGGGTAGGTGGGAGCGGGGCTGGCGTGCGGCATAAAGCAGGGTTGGCGGTGCGGTGAAGGCAGGCCCAAAATTCCGCCTTTACGCCGCCCGCCCCCATGAGTTCGGGCAGAAGATGCGATGATTGTTGTCATTCTTCCGCGTGAAAGCCCGGCTGAAAAATAGCCCGGCGAGAATGTCTCGCCGGGCAATCAAAGAAGCTATTCGAATCACTTAGCATGACATTCTGAGCGATACCCTACGCGTGACAGCAGTAAATTTCTAAACAGCTGCTATTACCGCAGCTGCATATCCGCAATGATGGCCGCGATTTTCTCCTGCGCCTGGCGGTTGGCCAAATCAAAATCAACCACCGATTTCAGCGGCTGCTTCACGCTGAAGTAGAACTTTATTTTGGGCTCGGTACCGCTGGGGCGGGCCGAAATTTTACTGCCGTCCTCGGTCAGAAATTGGAGCACGTTGGAGCTTTCCACGCCGGTTTCGGTGGTGAGGCCGGTGCGCAGGTCACGGATTTTGCCGGTTTTGTAGTCCCGGATTTCCACTACTTGCAGGCCGGCGATGGCGGCGGGCGGGTTGGCCCGCAGGCCGGCCATCATCTCCTGAATTTCCTCGGCCCCGCGCTGGCCTTTTTTGGTGAGGGAAATCAAATCCTCCACGTAAAGGCCGTAGTGGGCGTACATCTGCACCATTTCCTGGTACAGGGTGCGGCCCTGGTCCTTGGCCACGGCGGCCATTTCGGCCACCAGCGCACAGGCCGACACGGCGTCTTTATCGCGCACAAAGTCGCCGATGAGGAAGCCGTAGCTTTCCTCGCCGCCGCCGATGTAGGTTTCCTGCCCCTCCAAATCGCGAACCAGCCCGGCGATGTACTTGAAGCCGGTGAGGGTACGGTAGCTCTTTACCTGGTGGGCATGGGCAATATCGCCCAGAATCTCGCTCGTCACGATGGTGTACACGATGAAATCCTTGGGCGTGCTCTGGCCGGCGCGGTGTCGGGCCGAGAGCAGGTAATTGGTGAGCATGGCGGCGGTCTGGTTGCCGTTCAGCAGCACCCATTCGCCCTGGTCGTTTTTCACGCCCACGCCCACGCGGTCGGCATCGGGGTCGGTGGCCAGCACCAGGTCGGCATCGGTGGCCTGGGCCTGGTCGAGGGCCAGCTGCATGGCGCTTTTCTCCTCGGGGTTGGGCGACTGCACGGTGGGGAAGTTACCGTCGGGCGTGGCCTGGGCCGCCACCACGCTCACGTTCGAGAAGCCGAACTCGCGCAGCAGCCCCGGCACCAGCGTAATACCCGAGCCGTGAATGGGCGTGTACACAATCTTCAAATCGTGCTGCCGCTGAATGGCGGCTGGGTCGATGCTGAGCTGCCGGGCGCGGGCAAAATACCGGGCATCCATACCGGCCCCGATGGAAATGATTTTCGACGGGTCGGCCGTGAATTTTACCTCGCTCACGCTGGCAATTTTATTGACTTCGACAATGATGTTCGAATCGTGGGGCGATACTACCTGGGCGCCATCGTTCCAGTACACCTTGTAGCCGTTGTACTCCTTGGGGTTGTGCGAGGCCGTAATCACGCAGCCGCTCTGGCAGCTCAGCTCCCGAATGGCGAACGACAGCTCCGGCGTGGGCCGCAACCCATCAAACAGGTACACGATGATGCCATTGGCCGAGAAAATGCCGGCCGCGATTTGCGCAAACTCAGCGCTGTTGTTGCGCGAGTCGTGGGCAATGGCCACTTTGATTTCCTGGTTGGGAAAGCACTGAATCAGGTAGTTGCACAGGCCCTGGGTGGCCATGCCCAGCGTGTAGCGGTTCATCCGGTTGCTGCCCGGCCCCATGATGCCGCGCAGGCCGCCGGTGCCAAACTCAAGGCTGCGGTAGAAGGCATCGGTGAGTTGCTCGTCGTGCCCATCGGCCTGCATGGTGCGGATGGCAGCCTGGGTATCAGCATCGTAAGCGGGCGTGAGCCAGGTGGCAATGGTGTTTTGGATTTCGGGCGAGAGGGACATGGCTAGAGGCTGATGGAGCGGTAAAAGTAGAGACGCAAGTTTGCGTCTTGTCGTTGAATTTCGGCAGGGCCAATCGTTCAATGACAAGACGCAAATATGCGTCTCTACGGTAATAGAATTGACTTACAGGTTGCCGCGCAGCGCCTGCTCGCGCTCGATGCTCTCGAACAGCGCCTTAAAGTTGCCCTTGCCGAAGCTCTTGGCCCCTTTCCGCTGGATGATTTCGTAGAACACCGTGGGCCGGTCCTCCACGGGCTTGGTGAAGATTTGCAGCAAATAGCCTTCCTCGTCGCGGTCGACGAGCAGGTTCAGCGCCTTCAGCGACTCCAGGTCCTCGTCAATCTTGCCAATCCGCGCCAGCAGGTCGTCGTAGTACGTGCCGGGCACCGAAAGGAATTCTACCCCGCGGCGGCGCAGCTCGGTTACGGTGCTGCGGATATCGTTGGTGGCAATGGCAATGTGCTGCACGCCGGGCGAGTGGTAGTAGTCGAGGTACTCCTCAATCTGCGACTTTTTCTTGCCTTCGGCGGGCTCGTTAATGGGGAATTTCACGTAGCCGTTGCCATTGGAAACCACCTTGCTCATCAGGGCCGAATACTCGGTCGAAATGTCCTCGTCATCAAACGTGAGCAGGAGCTTGAAGCCCATCACGTCCTCGTAAAACTTCACCCACTGGTTCATTTCGCCCCAGCCCACGTTGCCCACGCAATGGTCGACGTGCAGCAGGCCCACGGGCGCGGCCTGCGGTACGCCGCTGCTGCGGGCCACGAAGCCCGGCATAAATGGCCCACTATAGTTGGTGCGCTCCACAAAAGTGTGGACGGATTCGCCGTAGGTGTAGATGCCGGCCAGCGTTACCGTGCCATGCTCATCCTCAAGAGTATAGGGCTCGAAGGCCGATTTGGCGCCGCGCTTGGTGGTTTCCTCCCACGATTTGCGGGCATCGTCCACCCACAGGGCCATCACCTTCACGCCATCGCCGTGCTGGCGCACGTGCTCCGCGATTTCGGAGTCGGGCAGGAGGGAGGTGGTGAGCACCAGCCGGATTTTGCCCTGCTGGAGCACGTAGCTGGCGCGGTCGCGCAAGCCCGTTTCGGGGCCGGCGTAGGCCACCAGCTCGTAGCCGAACGCGGCCTGGTAGTAGTAGGCCGCCTGCTTGGCGTTGCCGACGTAGAATTCGACGTGGTCGGTGCCTTTCAGCGGGAGAAAGTCCTGGGCGGGCTGGGCCAGTACTTCGGGCGAGGTCATGGTTTGCATGGGTGGGAAGGGATAAAGAAGCGTGGGTTTGAGCCCGCCGCCGGCCGCGCCGAAGCGCCGCCAGCAGCAGGCAATGAATGGGGTAAAAATACGGGTTCCGGCAGATTTCGGCCCACGCCGAACAAATTGGCGGCGGGTATTTAGTAATTCATTCCCATTTTTGCAGCCAATCCCCGCCTAACCGCCCCATGAATACCGAAGAACTGAACCGCGCCCTCGTTGCCCTGATTGAAAAAAAGGCCGAGCTGCACACCCTCAAGTACGACGATGCCCGCTACGACGACGTGGAAGAGGCCCTGCACGACCTGGAGGACGACTTCAACGACGAGTACGGCGACTTCCTCGAAACCGCCCTCGACAAAGTGCATACCGACCTGAAATCGGACACCGACGTGCTGTTGCCCACCGCCTACCTGCCCAGCGACCCCAACTCCACGCCTTCGCCCAAAGAAGGCGTCTGGGTCGATTCGGAGAAATACCCCGGCAAAGAAGCACGCATCACGCTCATTCCCAATCCCGTGCGCATCATGCTCACCGTGGGCAAGCAGGTGCAGCAGGAGCTGTGGAAAGCGTAGGGCGGCGCCAGTTATGAGTTAAAAGTTATGAATTATGAGTTGATAGTTCATTAAATCAGCCAACTCATAATTCATAACTTTTAACTCATAACTAACAAAAGTGCTCTACCGCCTCGCTGAGTCCGCCGACTGGCAGCACGCCCAGCAAACCGGCTTTTTTGCCAGCGCCGACCTCGCCGCCGAGGGCTTCATCCATGCCTCCGAACGCCACCAGATTCTCGAAACGGCCCGCCGGTACTATGCCGGGCGGGCCGATTTGGTTTTGCTGGAATGGGACGAGGTCGCCCTGGCCGCCGCCCGCGTGCGCGTCGAGCGCGAGTGGGTGGCGGCCAGGGGCGAGGCGTTTGCCCACGTATTTGGGCCGGTGCCGCTGGCGGCGGTGCGGCGCAGCTGGCCGTTTGGGGCCGATGCAACGGGCGAATTCCGGTTGCCGGTTGCGCTTGCCGAGGCCGCCCATTAAATTTGAGAGCGGCGTGCAACCCCAACGCGCCGGGCGGCATCTTCCCACCAGAAGCACTTTCCCCCATTCGGATTTATGCGACCTTTCTACGTGCGTTTATTGTCGGTACTGGCGCTGTTTGGGCTGGCCACGGCCTGCGCCCCCACCTACCAGCTGGCCCTGAAACCAGCCCGCGCCAGTAACCTCTTCGCCGAAGGCCGCGAGCAGGCCCAGGCCACCGCCGACAGTGTGGAAGTGCGCCTCAGCTTCGTGTGCTATGAACCGACCCGCGTTGTTTTCGAGGCCGAGTACCGCAACCCCACGCATCGTTCGCTGATAATCGACCCGGCCGCGTTTCGCTACGAGGCCAGCCGCCTGCCGACCCCCGCGCCCGTGCCCGGCCAGAAGGTCAAGCGCCCCAAGCCCCTGCCCGGCACCGAGGTAACGGCGGCCGTGGCCATTGCCAGCCAGGCTCTGCCGCTGCCCCCGCTGCCGCCCCAGTCCGTAGCGGCCTTCGACCCCGAGCCCGAAATAACCGCCCTGCACGACCGCGCCGCCCGCGAAGCCGCAAAGGCCGAGCGCATCGACTGGTTTGGCGTGGCGCTGAGCGTGGCCAGTCTGGCCACGGACGTGGCCAGCATCGGCAAGCGCGAAACGCAGTTGCAGTACCAGAGCCGCGCTTCGCTGCACGACGCGGCCATCACCTACAGCGCCGTTTCGGCCGCCACCAAAATCGGGCACGCCGTGGCCGCCGAAGTTATGCAGGCCCGCGCCGCCAACCTCCAGGAGTATGCCCTGCGCAAGGTGACGCTGGAGCCCGGCCAGCAGGTGCGCGGCTACCTCTACTTCCCCCGCTACGACGCGGCTGATGGCTTGGTGGTGAAGGCCCCGGTGGGCAGCCGCGTGGTGCCGTTGGAGTTTGCGCAGGTGCGCAAGCGGCAGTAGGGGCGGGGGAAACGGCAGGGGCATTCGTTGCAGCAGTGGCTTTTCAGTAACTAGTTTTTGGGGGTTACTTTCGAAGCATGAAAAGGCTTCTACCACAACTATTGTTTCTGCTGCTCCTGCCGCTGCTTGGGTGGACGCAGGAATATCGAATTAGCGGGCGGGTGGTAGATGCCGGCACAAAGGACCCAGTTCCTTTTGCTTCGTTATCACTATCTAAGTCAGAGACTGGGGCGCTCACAGATGAGCAAGGGGATTTTAAGATAAAAGTTAAAGAGCAATTTGCCGAAGATTCACTAATTGTGACGAGTATGGGGTACTGAAGCTGTTTAGAAAGTCGGGCAAAATAAAAGGACTTCCAAAAAAAGCCGAAATTTGAGGTGTATTACTCATTTTCTCGTCTTTTAATGGAAGTCCTC
>JAYULN010000762.1:0-17098 GCA_043763525.1 Hymenobacter sp. | reverse complement strand
AAGCATCTTTACAGTGTAACTAATTCTATTTCATTAATTACTGCTGCGGTAAAGATGCTTCGCTGCGCTCTGCATGACATCCTATTCGGATAGGCTCTAAGCGAAGCGTACTCCCAGTTGGAAAGGATGGGGCTGAACGAGGCACGAAGGCGGAAAAGCCCCCTGGTAGGCGCACTGGGCTATCAATCAAACATTTTGCGCCCTGGGCCGTCTTAGCAGCTACCATTTTACAATAGCATCCTTATTATGTCTGATTCCACCGCTCAAACCTGGTTCATCACCGGGGCCTCGTCGGGCTTCGGCGAAGCCCTGGCTACTTATATTCTTGAAAAAGGCGGCCGCGTGGCTGCCACCTTCCGCAAAGCGGCGCAAGCCGACGAATTCACCGCCAAAAATCCCGGCCGCACCCTGGGCGTGGTGTGCGACGTAACCAACGAGCCCCAGGTGAAAACCGCCGTGGCCGATGCCATTGCCCATTTCGGCCAGCTCGATGTCATCGTGAACAACGCCGGCTACGGTTCCATGGGCAGCATCGAAGAAGTGCCGGCCGAGGAAGTACACCGCCAGTTCGATGTGAACGTGTTCGGCGTGCTGCACGTGTTGCGGGCCGTGCTGCCACAACTGCGCAAGCAGCGCTCGGGCCACGTGCTCAACATCACCAGCATTGGCGGGCTCAAAACTTTTCCGGGCGTGGGTGTCTACAACGCCAGCAAGTTTGCCCTGGAGGCCATCGGCGAAAGCCTGAGCCAGCAGGTAGGGCCGCTGGGCATTAAGGTTACCAACATCGAGCCCAGCGGTTTCCGCACCAAGTGGGCCGGCGAGTCGGCTACCTTCGCCGATACTAAAATCGACGATTACCAGGCCACGGTAGGCGAAAACCTGCGTGGTATTCAGGGCTACAGCGGCCGCCAGCCCGGCGACCCCGTGCGGGCCGCCCACGCCATGTACGAGGTAGTTCAAATGGAAAACCCGCCCCTGCACCTGCCCCTGGGCAAAGCCGCCGTGAAAGGGGCCCGCGAGAAGTTCACGGGCCTGCTCAAGGAGCTGGAGCAGTACGCCGAGATGGGTGACGCCGCCGACTTCCCGGCCGGCGAATAGAAGAGAACGATAACTCCCCTCCTTTTTTCAAGGAGGGGAGTTTTTGCGCAACAAAAACGGGGGTGGTGCAGTCGTTGAACGATGGCCGAACGACAGATGAACGACGACCTGCACGGCGCAGTATTCCTCGTTCGACTATCGTTCAACGTCCTAACCACCCCAATTTTGCTTTCAGCAAAATGTCCCCTCCTTGGTAAGGAGGGGAGTTTGCCGTTCTTGCGACTTCAATTTCCGCCCTACCATGCCCCTTTCCGCCAACGACCACGAAGCCACTACCTGGGAAGACCTGCAACGGCTGCTGTTTCAGGACACCTGGGACGGGCGCATCGGGCGGTTCCGGTCGCCGTATGTGTACCGGGGCGGCCGTTCGCGCCATTTTCAGCTCGATACCAGCCTGCAGCGCCTCGGCGGCGAGTACCATAGTCTGGAGCACCACTTGCTGCGCAACTTCCGCAAGTACGCCCGCGACACCACCGTGCCCGCCCAGGCTGCCAGCACCTGGGACTGGCTGGCCCTGGCCCAGCACCACGGCCTGCCCACCCGCCTGCTCGACTGGACGTATTCGCCCTACGTGGCCCTGCACTTCGCCACCGACGACCTCGATGCCTACCACGAAGACGGCATTATCTGGGCCCTGAACTACGTGAAGGCCGCCGAGCACCTGCCCCAGCGCCTGCGCCAGGCCCTGCAACAGGAGGGCTCCAACGTCTTCACCTCCGAGCTGCTGCAACCCGTGAGCAGTAGCCTGCGCGAGTTGGAAGAGCTACAGGCCGAGCCTTACGTCCTCTTTCTGGAGCCGCCCAGTCTCGATGCCCGCATCGTGCACCAGTACGCCTTGTTTTCGTTGATGAGCACGGCCCAGAGCGTGCTGCACGACTGGCTCAGCGCCCGCCCCGAGCTGTATTTCCGCATCATCATTCCGGCCCGCCTGAAATGGGAAGTGCGCGATAAGCTCGACCAGGCCAACATCACCGAGCGGGTATTGCTGCCCGGCCTGGGGGGCCTCAGCCGCTGGCTGCACCGGCACTATTCGCCGCGCAGTGGGCGCGGCGGTTTTTTGGATGATAATGAGATGCGGTAGTGACGACGGTTGCTCAGGCAACGGCGCAACGAATGGCAGCAGGCAGCAAGTACAGTGCTAACGGGGCTACGAAGGCCACAAGCCGCATTTTTTATTCGGCCAGGATGGTCAGGGAGATATCCGGATTTTCGGTTTTGCGGGAGTCGCGGTTTTGCCCTCTGAACGTCCACGGCTTGCTGTAATCTCGGCGCGTCACGGTTGTCGCGTCAGTGATGGAAGCCGCCCAGGCAACTACTGGATAATCAAATGTGGAAGTTTCGCGAAAGGTGGCGGGATTTTGGGGGTCGGTAGCGGTGATGGTTATGGCATCACCAACACGTTTGCCCACTAGTTTATCCGTCACGTAGGTTTCTCCGGCATTGGTGGCCAGGCCTTCTATCAACACAAAAAAACCGGTGGCCGGCAGGCGAATATGGTAGGCGGAAAGGTCCAGCACGAGCAGGTGGTCGGGTAGGGCGGCGAGTTCGGCGGCGGTGTAAGTTGCGGCGATGGGCACCAGGTCGTGCGCGCTGGGCATCGCCGACGAGCCGCGTTCCGGGGCCACCAGCCGCACCCGGACGCGGCCAACAAGAGCATGGGATTGGGGGCTGAACCGAAACCGGACACTGATTTGCTGCACCACTGCCGGGAGCAGGTTGGCCGCCGGCTGAAACAAAATGCCATACTGGGCACCGGGCACCAAAACGGTGCCGCTGCGTTTCCCGACTTTGGTGCCCAAACTGGAAAGCACCGCAGGCCTGGCCGGCCGCACACTAACCTCAGACAGTAAAATGGCTTCGGGCAATAGGCGTAAGGTATCTACTTGGCCAGGCGGCCGGGCCGGGCGGGTAGCTTCCAGGTTGGCGAAGCCCAGACTGCGCAGGCGGAAATGCGTGACGGGCCCCGGCAAGCTGAACCGGCCGTGCTCGTCGGTGGCAGAACCAGTTTGGTTTTGCAAGTTCGTTACGCTCACGCTGGCCAACGGCCGGCTGGTCGTCGCATCCACTACAATCGCCTGATAAGTGTTGGCAGGAGCATGACAGCGAAACAATGCCAGTATTAAGAAGATGCAAAATGCCATGAGGGTAGAATAAGACGCACGAAGTACGGCATCTAATCGTGGAAATCACATTCCGTTTGCTGGCGCACGTCGCTCATCCTGAACAGTGTTTTGAGTGCGAGAAAAAGCCGGCTCATTGAAATTGAAAATAATCAGTTATTATCCAAAGACCAGCTATTGAAACCGTTGTAGGAAGCCGCTGGCCGTCGCCGGTTCGACCAACGAGCGAACAGCCGGCTAAAAGCGGGCAGCCCATCTCATCCCTCACCATTTCACCACTCACTGCCCTAGCCGCTTCTTCGTCAGCCGCGTCGGAATGTGCTCCATCGGCTTGTCGGGCCAGGGGTGGCGGGGGTAGCGGCCTTTCAAATCCTTCCGTACCTCGAAGTAGCCCTTCTCCCAGAAGCTGCGCAAGTCGCGGGTTACCTGGGCCGGCCGCCCGCCGGGCGAGAGCAGGTGCAGCAGCAGCGGCACGCGGCCGGCGGCCACGGTGGGCGTTTCCGTCAGGCCGAATAATTCCTGGAGTTTCACGGCCAGCACGGGGGCGGCGGGGTCGCTGTAGTCGAGGGTGATGTGCGAGCCGCTGGGCACCTCCAGGGCGGCGGGGGCGAGGCGGTCCAGGTCCTGACGCTGGTTCCAGCCGCCGGGCAGGCGGGCCAGCAGCGGCTCCAGCAGGTCGAGGCGCTGCACCTGGTCGAGGGTTTTGAGGCCGCTGAGGTGCGGGCCGAGCCACTCGGGCAGCTCCTGGGTCAGCGTTTCATCATCGAAAGCCGGCCAACTGGTTGTTGTCAGTTGTTGGTTGTCAGTTGTTAGAGTGGTTTCTGCTTCGGCGGGGAAGTGCAGCCGCAGAAACTCCAGCCGCTGCTGGAGCTGGCGGGCGCTGGCCGACCAATTCAGCTTGCCCAGGCTGGCTTCCTGCAAGTAGGTTAGTAAGGCCCGCACCACCAGCGCCGGGTCGGGCTGGCCAATCATTTTTTCATCGAGCAGCAAGGCCCCCAGGCGGCGCACCCGGCGGCCGGTTACGCGCTGGGTGGAGGGGTCGTAGCGCACCTCGTCGGTGGTCGTAATCTGGTCGGCGAAGGCCAGCTCCAACTCCTCCTGGGCCAGGGGCGCGGCCAGCGTGGCCCGTGGGGCCGAAGCCGTGCCCGCGAGGTGGGCCACGGCGAAAAACGTGGCCTGCGGGTCTACGTCGGTGGTATTCAGGCTCACGCGCTGGCCGGTTACCAGGCGCAGCCGGTCGGGGGTTTCGCGCTGGGCCAGGCGGTCGGGGTAGGCCAGGGCGGTGAGCAGGCCCACCGGTGACTGAGTAACTGAGTAGCTGAGTGAAGTGGCCGTTTTGCCCATTCGGGCGGTGAGGTTGCGGGCCACGTCGCGCACCCGCTGCAAGGTGGCGTGGTGCAGGGCCAGGCCGGGCAGCGGCGGCCGGCCGCTGGCCAGGGCTTCGAGGCGCAGGCGCAGGTCGGGCGGGGCGGGGCGGGTGTCAGTGGGGGTGGCCCAGCGCAGCAGGTCGCGCTCGGCCAGCAGCGCCGCCAGGGCGGCGGCGGCCGCGCCGTGGCCCAGCTCCTGCCCGCGCACCACGAGGTGGCCCAGGCGCGGCGGCAGGCCCAAGGCGGCCAGCTGCCGGCCGTGGGGGGTGGGTTTTAAGGAGTTAAAAGTTAAAAGTGAAGAGTTAAAACCGAACGGACTATTTTCTGGGGTTTTAACTTTTAACTCTTCACTTTTAACTCCAACCAACGCGCCCAGTCGCAGCAGCAGCTCGCGGGCCTGGGCCACGGCCGCCGCCGGCGGCGCATCCAGCCAGCGTAAGCTCCTAGGGTCGGCCGCGCCCCAGAGGGCCAGCTCCAGCACGAGGGCGCTGAGGTCGGCGGTGTGGATTTCGGGCGGGCGGTGGGCGGGCAGGTTGTGGTGCTCGGCTTCGGTCCAGAGGCGGTAGCAGGTGCCGGGGCCGAGGCGACCGGCGCGGCCCCGGCGCTGGTCGGCGGCGGCGCGGGCCACGGGCACGGTTTCGAGGGTGGTGAAGCCCGTGCGCGGCACGAAGCGCGGCACCCGCGCAAAACCCCCGTCAATCACCACCCGCACGCCTTCGATGGTGAGGCTGGTTTCGGCAATGCTGGTGGCCAGGATGACCTTGCGGCGGCCCGCTTTCGCGGGGCGCAGGGTCGCATCCTGAGTTTCGAGGGGCAGCTCGCCGTGCAGCAGGTGCAGGTCGATGTGCTCGGCCAACGATTCGAGCTTGCGGGCGCTGCGCCGCAAGTCGCCCACGCCGGGCAGGAAAACCAGGATGTCGCCCTCCGGGTGGGTATTCAACGCGGCTCGCACCTGGGCGGGTACCAGCTCGGCCAGCCGCTCGTTGGGCTTGTTGGGCAGCACCGAGGCGCGGCGCGGGTCGAGGTAATGGGTGTCAATCGGGAATAAAAAACCGTCCGACGACACCACCGGGGCCGCCAGCCACTGCCCCAGCCGCTGGGCCTCCAGCGTGGCACTCATGATGAGAATCCGCAGCTCGGGCCGGAGCACGGCCTGCGCATCGAGCGCCAGCGCCAGGCCCAAATCGGCGTTCAGGCTCCGCTCGTGAAACTCATCAAACACCACGGCCGCCACGCCTTCCAGCGCCGGGTCGTCCTGCAGCATGCGCGTGAGAATGCCTTCGGTGATGACCTCGACGCGGGTTTCCCGGCTCACCTTGCTATCCAACCGCACGCGGTAGCCGATGGTGCGGCCCACGGGTTCGCCCAGCAGCTGGGCCAGGCGGGTGGCGGCCCCGCGCACGGCCAGCTGGCGCGGCTCCAGCACCAGGATTTTATCGGCGGGGTGGCGCCACTTGGCGGCCAGCAGCTCCAGCGGCACCACGGTGGTTTTGCCCGCGCCGGGCGGCGCTTCGAGCACCACGCGGCTATGCGCGGCCAGGGCCGCCCGCAGCGCGGGCAGCGCCGCGAGAATGGGCAAATTGGGCAGCAACGGTAAAACGAAGGCAGGGTTCACCGCTCAAAATTACACTCGCCGCATTTGCCACAGCTCCACGCTCACGGGGCCGCCGGCGTGCAATACGGGCTGGCCGGCGGGCGTGGGCAGGCCGTGGCCTTCAATCAAAGTCGATTCGTAGTGCAGCACCTGGGCCGAGCGCAACGGCCACGGCGCGTGCGCCACCCGGCCCCGGTAGAGCTTGGTTTGAGCTTTATTACTGGTATAAAGGCAGTAGCGCTCGGTAAGAAAAAAGGCCAGCGAGCCGGGCTCGGCGGGCGGTAGGGGCGAGCCAAGTTTCCAGGTGGCGCGGAAGTGGGCGGGCGGCACCCCGGCGTGGGTGCGCCGGGCCGTGAACTGCCGTAAATCGGCGCTGGGGCTGTCCATTCGCATGGTAGCCCGCAGGTAGGGCAGGTTAAAAAACGTGCGGGCCGCCCACACGGCCAGCGCATTGGTGGCATCGAGCGAGAAAAACCACACGCCGGGCACGCCATCGAGGTGGACGTAGGTACGCACGTTCAGCTCCAGCAGCTCACTGGCCCCCGGCACGGGCGGGCTGAAGCGGGTGCGCACCTTCGACATTTTGAAGGGTACCACGGCCAGCCAGGCCATGCCGTCATGGGTGTCGATGGTGAGGCGGGGCGGCAGGTGGGGCTGTAGCAGCTCGGCCGGTACTGGCCAGTGCAGAAATAGCAAGTCGCCCCAGTCCTGGCGAAGCAGGGGCGAGCCGGTGGGCCGCTCGCGCATAGCCAGCCGTTGCGCTAGAGTAGGAGCGTTGGGGTCGGTGGGCAGCGCGGGGGCCAGGAGGAAATCGGACATGGGGAGAAGGCTGGTTGGGAGCATAACCAGCTTCTACGGCAAATGGCTGCCCGCAAAACAGGTACTGGCCCGGCAAGCTCCTCGCCCGGCTTTAATAAATGGGGAAATCCGCGTCGACGCGTGCCGCCCAGGCGGCCACGCCGCCGCGTAGGTTCAGCACGTTGGGGCGGCCCAGGTGCTGGCGCAGGTAGGCCGTGGCGTGGGCCGAGCGCACGCCGTGGTGGCAAATCATCACCACCGGCCCCTCGGTGCGAATTTCGGCGGCCCGGCGCGGCAGCTCGTCCAGTGGTACGAGCAGGCTGCCGGGCAGGTGGCAGTAGTCGAACTCCCTTTCTTCGCGCACGTCCACCAACTGGAGGTCGTCGCCGGCCAGCAGGCGGCGATGCAGGTCTTCGGGGCTGATTTCGAGCGGGGCGCTTTCCATATCTGCGGGGTTGAGCAGGCAAAAGTAGGGGACTGCGTTCTACCTTGCAGGTGGTTTTTACCCTTGTGCGCCCGTGGCTGCTTTTCTGTTGCTTGATATTTCGACGGCGTTTGTGCAATACTGGCACACCACTACCCGGCTGGAATTGGTGGCCGTGGTCACGGGGTTTGCCTGCGTGTGGCTGGCCGCGCGCGAATCCCTCTGGAACTTCCCGGTAGCCATCTTCAGCTGCCTGCTCTACGTCTTCGTCTACTACCGGGCGCGGCTGTACTCCGACTGCTCCCTGCAAGGCCTTTTCATCGCCCTGAGCGTGTACGGCTGGTACGAATGGCTGTACGGCGGGCGCGGCGCAACCGCGCTGGGCGTGGCGCGTACTACCGGCCGCGAGTGGCTGGCCGGGGCCGCGTTTGCGGCAGCTTTTACCCTGGGCTTCGGCTACTACCTGCGGTACTATACCGACGATGCGCTGCCCTACCTCGACAGCTTCACCACCGCCGGTAGCATCGTGGCGCAATACCTGCTCACCCGCAAGCGCCTCGAAAACTGGCTCCTCTGGATTGCGGTTGATATGATTTACGTGCCCGTGCTGTGGTATAAAGAGTTGTATCCCACCAGCCTGCTCTACGCGCTGTACCTGGGCTTGGCCGCCTACGGCTACTGGCAGTGGCGGCGCGATATGCTGGCCCACCCAGCGCTGCCCCACCCGGCTACTGCCCGATAATTGTTCGCTACTTGCCCGCTCTTCTCTCCGCGGCACAGTCCCTTTTTGAGGGGCTGTGCCGCGCTACCACCTCTCGATGAAACAGCCCGGCGGCCCCGTGGTTATCCTACCCGATAGCGACCCGCTAGCCAGCTTCATTCCCCTGTCCTGTCCTTCGCACAAGTCCTTTCTCCACCCACCAAGTTGCTGCGCGTATCCCTCACCGGCCCCGAATCAACGGGCAAATCGACGTTGGCCGCCCGGCTGGCGACGCACTATGGCACCACGTTTGCCCCCGAGTTTGCCCGCGAGTACCTCGCCCTGTCCGGCCCGCATTACCTCCCCGCCGACCTCGAAGAAATAGCCAGGGGCCAACTGGCCGCCGAGGCCGAAGCCCAGGCGCAGGCCCACCGGCTGGTGTTCTGCGACAGCGACCTGCTGGTGATAAAAATCTGGTCCGAGCACTCCTTCGGCAGCTGCCCCGAGTGGATTCTGAACTGCATCGACCGGCAGCGGTACGACCTGGTGCTGCTCATGGGCGTGGACCTGCCCTGGCAGCCCGACCCGCTGCGCGAGCACCCCTACCTGCGCCAGCATTTCTACGACCTCTACAAGCGCGAGCTGAGCGAGCGGATGTCCAACTTTGCCGAAATCTCCGGCAATGGCGACCGGCGCTTTGCCCAGGCCTGCTACCTGATTGACGAGCTGCTGCGCACCGCCGAGCAGCCGCCCGCGCCCAAGCCCAGGTCCGTTGTTCCTGCCCTTAGCTTGCCCGTTATACCCGCCTTGCCCACGCACTACACCCTCAGCACGCCTACTTGCCGCGCCACGTTTACGGCGCACGGGGCCGAGCTCACCAGCTTCTGCACGCCGGCCAACAAGCTGGAGTACATCTGGGCCGCCGACCCCGCCGTGTGGGCCCGCCACGCGCCGGTGCTGTTTCCGCTGGTGGGCCGCCTGCCCGGTGATGCTTACTCGCACGAGGGCCGCGACTATAAGCTGCCGCAGCACGGCTTTGCCCGCGACCAGGAGTTTGCCGTGCTGCGCCACAGCGCCACCGAGCTGGTGTTCCAGCTGAAGCACGACGAAACCACCCGCGCGGTATTTCCCTTCGCCTTCGAGCTGACTATCACCTACACCCTGCGCGACGCGCTGCTCACCGTGCGCTGGGACGTGCGCAACCCGGCCCCCGACCAGCCGCTCCTCTTCAGCATTGGGGCGCACCCGGCCCTGCGCTGCCCGCTGCTGCCGGGCGAGGTGTTTGAGGATTATTATTTCGAGTTCGACCACCCCGTAACCCTGGAGCGGCACCTGCTGCAAGGGGGCCTGCTCACGGGGGCCACGGTGCCGGTGCTGCACGAGGCCCGCGAGCTGCCCCTCAGCTACGAGCTGTTTGCCGATGACGCGCTGGTGTTCAAGCACTACGACTTCACGCGCCTCACGCTGCGCTCGCGCAAGTCGGCGCATTTCGTGCGCTTTCAGTTCGACGGCTTTCCCTACCTCGGCCTCTGGACCAAAGGGCCCGGCGCGGGCTTCGTGTGCGTCGAGCCCTGGCACGGCATCGCCAGCCCCGCCGGCCTGCCCGGCGAGCTCAGCGAAAAGGAAGGCATCCTCACGCTGGAGCCCGGCCAGGTATTTTCGGCCAGCTATACGATTGAAGTGGGGTGAAGCCCGCTTATTGCCAGCAGGCGCCACCAAGCAATCCGTGCCAGTCTAAGCTCTCAGCGACCAGCCCTGATGAGCGGTTTCCAAGTCAGGATACGGGCGAACTGCCAAGTTCGCGCGGGTACACCGACCTGGAAACTGCGCTAAGCAGCGATGGTGGCTGGGTGCTGATGCAGGGGCCGAACGCGGTGTTCGACATCGAAGAGGCCGGAAGCCGGATTTTTGACCAGATAATCGGCGGAGAAGTGGGCGTAACGCAGCTCAGAGTTCTGTAACTCTACGGTTTGGTCGGGGGCGGCGTGCCAGAGCTCCTGAAACGCCGGGTTGGCGAGTGCTGCCGTCAGGGGCGTGGTATTCACGTTGCCGAAGCGCTGGGGCAACAGCAGGCAGTTTTTGATGCTGCCCGATTCGCTGACGCAGATTTTGCGATGATAGTAGGGGTTGAATTGCTGGGCTTCGGTGAAGTACTCGAGGTTGACGATGTGCCGGTTGCGGGGCTGCTCGCGGGGCAGGTTCTGCGCGACGAAGGCCAGCTTGCCGGGATAGGCCGGGCTCTGGTAAGACCTGGGGGCCGAATGAACGATGATGCACTGGATTTTGGAAAACTGCTCGTAAAATGCCCCGAGCGCGGGCTCATCGGGCAGGGCCTCGGAGTAAGCCAGCAGCAGGGTTACCGACTGGAAAACCATGGGTTCGAGCTGCTGGAACAAGGCCACGACTTCGGCCCAGGCGTGGTGGCCGAGGGTTAGCCGGAGCTCGAGGTGGCGACATTGCAGGCCATCGAGCTGGGCCAGCACACCGGGAAGACTATACTGGCTGAAAGCGTAGCTGAGAACAGCGTTCTGGACGTGATGCGGGGAGTGCCACCGCAGCGACAGGGCGGGGAAGTCGGCCGGGGTGCGGGTGAAAAACCCCAGCTCTTTCGCTTGTAAAAAGTCGAGGTACTGCCCGAAAAGCGCCGGGTTGCCGGGGGCAAACCGCTGCTGCGTCTCCGCCCAGGGCCGGTGCCTGAAATCCAGCAGAATGGCGTGCAATACATTGGGAATTAAGGTAATGCCCTGGCGGTGCAAGTCGTAGACCGCGCTGCGGGTAGCGCCCCGCACCGGAAGGTTGTGCGCGTAGAGGCAGAAGTAAGGGTTAGTGCTCATCGGGGGGGAAATAATCCTGGACAACAATGCTGGACACCGGCTTGCCGGGAGGGGCGCAGAGGTAGCTCCGGGACTGATGCCGGGCGCTGGTGCTGAACCGGCGGCCTTCGTAATTTTCCTGGAACGTGGCCGGGTCTACCCGCATCATGAAGCGGTAGTTGATGGGCAGCACGGCCAGGGCCTCCTCGGAAAATACCGAGCCTACGCCAATTATTTTCATGGTTTATCGCTGTTGATGAGCCATTGGGCAATTTCCTGCTCAATGGCGTAGTTGCAAAAGGTCGACTCGGCCAGGTACTGCCCCACGGGGTTGACCTCGATGAAGACGTGTTCGCCGTCGGCCGTCCGCAGCAGGTCGATGGAGCCCGTATTCAGCCCGATGGTGCGCATGAGCAGGTCCAGGCGTTTTTCCACGGCGGGGGGCACCTGATAGGGCACGTAGTGCGTGTGCCGGGCAGTGCTGTCCAGCTTTTTATCCACGCTGCGCTCGGCGCTGCCGGTGAGCATGGCGGTGGCGAAGAAGCGGCCGTCGAGGTAAAACACCCGAATTTCGAAATCGACCGCAACCTTCTCCTGAAACAGCGACGGGAAAAAGTGCTCGGGCAGTGCCGCAATGCGGGCTTCGTCGATGCAGTTGGTAAGCATCACGTAGGTGCAGTCCTCGTGCTGATAGCTGCCGCGCACGTCGGCAATGGGCTTGCTGATGAGCTGCGCATCGAGCTGGTGATAGAAAGCGAGCAGGTCGTGGCGGTTGTTGAGCACCCGGGTGTGGGGTACCCGCAGGCCGCAGCGACTGGCCACGTCGAGCAGCTCCAGTTTATTGACCTTGATTTGCTGGAAGGCCGTGAGCCATTTCTTGTCGTGGAAGAGCATTTCGAGGTAGCCCAACAGGTCGGTTATTTCGGTGCGAACCTCGAAGGCGAGCTGGTCCTGGTAGGGCCCGGCCGGGAAGTCGAGCCGGTTGGCCGCGCCGGCGAAGCGCCGGTGCCAGATGGTGGTTACGGCCTGCTTCACGCTCAGGCCGTCAATCACCACGTCGCGGTTGGGGAGGTCGACGTAGTAGCGGACCTTGCCGTAGAGCAAATCGGCGAGCGACACCTTGATAAACGGCACCTGGTAGTGCAGCAACCAGCTGATTACCGGGTCGGTGCCTTGCTCGTACGTGTCGTAGCTGAGGACGAGAATCATGGCGTGGCAACGGCTAGGGGCGGGTGGGCGGCGTGCAGAATGTGCTTGCCGAGTAGTTCCTGGCGCAGGGCGGGGTTGA
This sequence comes from Hymenobacter sp., assembly GCA_043763525.1. Classification (GTDB taxonomy): domain Bacteria; phylum Bacteroidota; class Bacteroidia; order Cytophagales; family Hymenobacteraceae; genus Hymenobacter. The sequence goes on along the minus strand of JAYULN010000762.1, from coordinate 4,896 downwards.
CGCGCACGGCCACGGCTTCGGCCTTGTCGGGGGTGCGGCCAATGTGGCGCAGGTAGGCCAGCAGGTTGCCCGAAATGGCGAAGGCCTCCTGCGTGCGCCGGTCGTAGAGGTAGCTGTGCGCGCCGGCCTGGTAAAGCTCGTAGCGCTCCTGGTTGAAGGTGTAGTGGCTGGGCGGGCTGGGGGCGGCGGGGTCGTGGGGGGCGGCGGCCGGGGTGGCGGCCTTGGCTGGCTGGGCGAGGTAGTTGTGAATCATGCGCCAGTACAGCCACTGCTCGGGCCGGGCGAGCAGGTAGTGCTCGAGGAGGCCGTAGCAGGTTTGGAGTGCCTGCTGCACGTAGGTGGCCCGGGGCTGGGCGCGGTTGGGCCAGATGGGCGGGCCGAAGGTGACGCGCACCTCGCCGTGCCCGGTGCGGTACGACACGATGGGCACAATGGGAACCCCCGTGGCGTAGGACAAGCTGGGAATGCCCTTTTTGGCCAGTAGCTGGTGGCCTAAAATGTCGACGTGGGCGTAGGACTTGCGGTCGGCTTCGCTGATGACTTCCGGGTTGCCGTCGATGAACGCCATGAGGCTTTTGCCCGATTGCAGCACGTTGTGCATTTCCAGCATCACGCTGGGCGAGTCGGCGTGCAGCACGTCGATTTGTTCGCTGGCCCCGGCCTGGTGCAGCATGTCGGCCGTGATGCCCTCGCGCAGGGTAAGCACGGAAAAATCGAAGCCCAGCTGGCGGAGCATCGCGCCCACCATCTGGTAGGAGCCGAAGTGGAAGGTGCAGAAAATGTAGGCTTGCCGGCCCTGCTGCTGCACAAAGGCAGTGTCGCCCTCGGCAGTGGCCTGGCTCAGGAGCAGGGCCCGGTCCATGCGGTGTTCGAGCTGGGCGCTAAGCTGGATGTTGTACTGCGACTCGAGGTAGAACGTGCGGTCGTCGTCGGGGTGGTGCGGAAAAAACTGCCGCTTGGCCGCCCGGTAGCGCAGAAATTCCGTCATCGACTTCACGTCCTGCTCCAGCGTTTCGCCCATTTGCCCAACCGTGGCTCGCAGTGCCGAGGTGGCCTGGTGGTACTCGTCGGGGGTGGTTATCAGGGTGGTGGCCATGGTGCCCAAGGTGCCCGGAAGGGGCCTGTAAAGTGAGTGGAAAGACTGAGGCCGCCCGTTGCTGGTAGCCGCGCGGGGCTTAGGCCGGCAGGGCCACCTGGGGCTGCTCGGCCGCGAGCCAGCCCAGGCGGGTGGCGGCGCGCTGGGCCAGGGGCTTCAGTGTGCGGTAGGCCAGCACCAGAAACAGCACGCAGAACAGCGCCACCCGTAGCAAGTAAAAGGTGCTCTCGAAAAGCGTTTCGTGGGCAAACTGGCCTTCGTGATTGATGCGCTGCACCGTTTCCTGGAAGCTGTGGTAGAACCCGGAGTAGCCCAGGTACGAGAACCACGATATCATCGTGATGCGCCCGACGGCGTACACCAGCAAGGCAATTTCGCTGGTGAAGCTGAGGCCAACGCCCCGGAAGGGCGCTTGGCCCCGACTGCGCAGGTAGGTCCAGCACTTGTGCAGGTAGCCCCGGGCTGCGGCCGACAGGTTGGGAATGGCGAACAGGTCGCTGAAAATCCAGTAGCCGTCGTTGCGAAAGAACGGATTGAGCGAGTAGAGCGCCAGCGTGGCATTGGTGAGGAAAAACGAGACGATGACGTACTGGGCCGGGCCGCCAATGCGCGCCGTGACTTCGTAGGCGACGAAGAGGAGGATATTGACCAGGCCCTGGAAGTAGATGCCGGCCAGGTTCACCATAATTCGCTTGGTCTTCGTCAGAATCCAGATTCGGCTGACATCGGTGTAGAGCACGGGCAGCACCAGGTAAAACCCGAAGCCAACTTCCTTGGGGCTAATGTTGTGGCGGGCGGCCGCCGTGGCGTGGCCCAGCTCGTGAAACAACCCCACGACCGCGAAGAAAACGTAGCCGCCCACGGCCATGGCGATGCCTTCTTTGGCCGAGATGGGCGTTTCCAGCAAATGCGCCTGGTAGAGCCGGAACAGGAACAGGCCCGTGGCCACCAACGACAGCACCAGCATGGCCACGCCCACCGACTGCCGGAACAGAAAGTCGAGCTGACGGGTGAGGAAAACCAGCGTGCGCTCGCCCAATAGCGGTACCTGGCCGTACACGTACGCCTGCTGGGGCAGCGCATCGGTCGGGGCCGGGGTAATGATTTTACTGAGCGTGTCGTCGAGGATGTGGTCGAATTTTTCGCGCGACAGCGTCATCCTGTACTCGTCGGCCACCAGCGCCTGGATTTCCGGAAATGCTTTGCCGGCCTTCAGGTATTGGACGATGCGAAACAGGACGGCCCCAATGTAGTAGAGCTTGCTATTGCATTCGAGGGCGAACGTAGCATCGGACACTTGGACCACCTCAATCGAGTGTAAGCGCACTTCGTAACTGTTTTCCATGGTTCGCGGGGAGGGAGGGAGGGTTGACGTGGGCGGGCCAGGCGCACGGCCGGCTTCTACTGCCCCAAGCCGCCCCCAATTGCTTGGCGGGCGGCGGGCATTGCTGCCTGGGAAAAAAATAGGGGAAACAACGAGCCGGCGTATCGCAACGGGGTGGATATGGGTAGACTATCCTGCGTTGCTTGGGCCCTGGCTCATCATCTCCCCTACGGCTTCACTGCTCAGGTCAATGCCGGTAGCAGTATGGCAGCGAGCAACTTAAGCGTTGCTATCGAAGCAGCAGCTGATGACGGGCGCCACGGCGGCGGCCTGCACCATTTCGAGGCGCTCCTCCAATTCGAGGACAAACAGGTTGTCGTTCAATTCTTGCTCGGTGGTCAGTTCCTGGGACATAGTAAAGGTGTTTTGGGGGTGAGAAATGGGTTGGTTTGCCTACTCTAAGCGGTTTTCGGCAGCCCCGTAGCGGTTGGGTCCGATTATGGTCGGCCGAGCCTGAATCAGGCGTTGCTGTCGAAGCAGCAGCTGATAACGGGGGCTACAGCGGCGGCCTGCACCATTTCGAGGCGCTCCTCCAATTCGAGGACAAACAGGTTGTCGTTCAACTCTTGCTCGGTGGTCAGTTCCTGGGACATGGGTAAGGTGTTTGGGGGGTGAGAAGATGGGTTGTTTTGCCTACTCTAAGCGGTTTTCGGCAGCCCCGTACTTCTTGTTTGTGCTCGGGCTAGGCCGCGCTGTCGAAGCAGCAGCTGATAACGGGTGCCACGGTGGCAGCCTGCACCATTTCGAGGCGCTCCTCCAGTTCGAGGACAAACAGGTTGTCGTTCAATTCTTGCTCGGTGGTCAGTTCCTGGGACATAGGTAAGGTGTTTGGGGGTGAAAAAAGGTGGATTCTGTGCCTACTCTGAGCGGTTTTCGGCATCCCCGTATTGCTGGTGGCTCGGGCCGGGTTGCGGCTAGTTTTTTGCGGAGTTGGTGCTGGAGGTGGTCGTGGGGAGCAGCGGGCAGCGGCCCACGGACACTTCCGCCTCGGTTTGGCCCCAGTGCGGGTTGATGGGCGATGCCGGAGCGGCAGTGAACAGCGCAGTCGCTTTGTTCAGGTACTGGCAGGCCAGCTTTTTGTCGCCCCCAAACTGCTCGGGGGTCGAGTACTTGCTTTGGCCGATGAGCAGGTAAGGACGCGGGTTGGTGGGGTCGAGCTTCTGGGCGGCGGCCAGGGCCTCGTAGCCCAGGGCGCTGTATTTGGGGCCGCGGGCCATGAAGTCGACGTTGATGCGGGAGAAGGCTACCAGGGCATTCAGGCAGTAGATATCGGAGTTTTTGGGGTTTAGCGAGTTGGCCGATTGCGCCAGCTGCTCAGCCTTGTCCAGCTTGGCATCCAGCAGGTTGAGGTTGCGTTCGAGGTGGGTCCCCAGAATGGTGGCGTAGCTGGCGTAGTAGTAAGGCAGCCACTGGGTTTTTTCGGCCGTGGCAATGCGCTCGAAGGTCGCGGCCAGCTTCTGGAGGCCCGCTGCCGAGGTGGTGGTGTCTAGGGCGGCCACGTTCTGGGCCATGGTCTTGGCGAATTTGCTGCTCTGGGCATTGCCGTGCAGGCAGATGAGGGCCAAAGCCAGGGAGAATAAGGTCTTTTTCATGGGGTGCGGTATTGAAGGGTTGAGAAGGGGTTGGAGGTCGGTGAAAATCAAAGGCCGTCGATGAGGTTGTTGGTCCGGTCGATGCCGAAGTTCATGAAGAGGCCCAGGAAGACGAAGGGGTTGTTGGTGGGCCGGATGGCCGACCGGCGCGTCGGGTCCAGCGTCGAGTAGTTGTAGCCGTACACTTGCTGGTTGCCCAGAATGTTGCTGAAGGTGAGGGCGATGACGGAGAAGGATTTGCCAATCTTCGGCAGGTAGCACACACTCAGGCCCAGGTTGTTGTAGGCAATGGTGCGGTCCTGCATGAACCCCTCGGTGGGTTGGTTCGGGTTGAAGTAGGGGCGGCCGGTGGCGAAAGCGTAGGAGAGGCTGATGTTGGTGCGAACCTTGGGGAAGTAGCGCTTCGTGACCACGGAGAGGGTGTGCTTGGCCGCAAAATTTGGCTGGGCCGCAAAGGGGAAGTTCAGGTAGTCGCGCCTCGTGTCGAGCAGCGAGTAGCTCATCCAGTAGTCCACGCCCCGCAGGGTCTTTCTATCGCGCCAGAACACTTCCAGTCCTTGGGCGTAGCCGTGGCCGTTGTTGCTTAGGCCCGGCTCCGTTTTCACCAGGTCGCGGTATTGCTTATAAAACAGCTCGGTGCGGAAGGTGTAGTAGTTGTCGGTTTTCTGGTAGGTGAGGATGTAGTTTCGGGCTTGGGTGAAGCCCAGCTCGGGCGTGGCCATCAGGAAGCGGCGGTCGGGCTTTTGGTAAAAGGTGCCGTAGGAGAGCGAGAGCAGGCCTTTGTTGTCGAAGCTGTAGCTGAGCGAAGCGCGGGGAGCCAGGTT
>JAYULN010000761.1:0-2907 GCA_043763525.1 Hymenobacter sp. | reverse complement strand
CCTGGGTGCTCTGGCGCAGCACGTCCTCCACGCCCACGAAGCGGGGCTTGTCGTCGATGATGACGCAGGTGTTGGGCGAGATGCTGATTTCGCAGTCGGTGAAGGCGTACAGCGCGTCCATGGTGAGGTCGGGCGACACGCCGGCGGGCAGCTGCACCTGAATTTCCACGTTGGCCGCCGTGTTGTCGACCACCTTCTTAATCTTAATTTTATTGGCCTCCGAAGCCTTTACAATGCTCTCCATCAGCGCCGTGGTGGTGGAGCCGTAGGGAATGTCGCGGATGATGAGCAGCGTTTTATCGACCTTCTCGATGGTGGCCCGCAGGCGGATTTTGGCCCCGCGCATGCCCGAATTGTAATTGGTTACATCGCAGAGGCCGCCGGTCGAAAAGTCCGGAAAAAGCTGCACCTCGCGGCCCCGCAGCACGTCGATGCTGGCCTTGCACAGCTCCCGGAAGTTGTGGGGCATAATCTTGGTGCTCAGGCCCACGGCGATACCCTCCACGCCCTGCGCCAGCAGCAACGGGAATTTCACGGGCAGCGTGGTGGGCTCGCGCTTGCGGCCGTCGTAGCTCAGCTGCCACTCGGTGGTATCGGGATTGAACACCACGTCGAGGGCAAACTTGCTCAGGCGGGCCTCGATGTAACGGGCGGCGGCCGCGCCGTCGCCGGTGCGCACGTCGCCCCAGTTGCCCTGGGTTTCGATGAGCAGGTCTTTCTGGCCCAGGTTCACCATGGCGTCGCCGATGCTCGCATCGCCGTGCGGATGGTACTGCATGGTTTGGCCGATGACGTTGGCCACCTTGTTGAAGCGGCCGTCGTCCATTTCCTTCATGGCGTGCAGAATGCGCCGCTGCACGGGCTTCAATCCGTCTTCGATGGCGGGTACGGCGCGCTCCAGAATCACGTAGGAGGCGTAGTCCAGAAACCAGTTCTGGTACATACCGCGCACCGTGGCCACGTCGTGGATGGTTTCGCCGGGGGCAAATTTGGGTTCTTCCTCGGTTTGCTCTTCAACCGGAATGGCGACGGCTGCCGTGGGCTCGGGCGCGAGGCTGCCGAACAGGTCGGTGGGCACGCCCAAGGTGGCTTCGTCGAGCGGGATGTCATCAGCCGGGGCCGTAGCGTCGGCCTCGGCCGCGTCCTGCTCGGCAAAGCTGGCGGGCTCGTCGGCATCGGCAGCGGCGACCGGCGAGAAGGCCGACAAATCAAAATTCATCGAGTTGCCGGGCGGCAAAAAATTTTGGTCGGGAGTGTCGGAGGAGGGAGTATCGAGAGTAGCCACGAGGGAAGCAAAAGAGGTCGGCGAACTGCCGTCAAAAATACCGGAATCAGCGCGGAGCGCAACAAATCACAATTGTAGCCAGGGCTGGAAAGTTCCCAATAAATTTAGCTATTCCCTGCCCTGGTCAGAAACCAGCAAAATCAAAAAGCTGGCTTTCGCTTCAAATTTCGGCAAATTATCAGCACCGCGCAAGCTAAATAAAATAGCTAACCTATCAGCCATTTACCGCCCTTAAAATGTAGAATTTGACCGTTTTGGCACCACACGAAAAAAGCCCGAACCAAAGGTTCGGGCTTTTCCGTGGAATGTGTCGACTAGTCTACCCCTAGGCGACGGGTCAAACGTACGAAAAATTTTAAATAATCCAAAACTTTGTTCGTTTACAGTCGACAGATTTCAAATTTCTATAGGTTCTGCTCAACTGCCGATTCGGGAACAGTAAAGGTTAGCAGCCGGCCGATTTCTTACGCACCTTAGGCCAGGTCTTCCTCCGCCACTTCGGCCACCGGCAGCGCGTCGGAGGTGATGAGGTCTTTTTCGAGGCGCAGGTTGTCGATGATGAATTCCTGGCGGGCGGGCGTATTCTTGCCCATGTAGTAAGTGAGCACCTGCTGAATGCTGCGGTCGGACTGCAGAATCACGGGTTCGAGCTTGATGTTTTCGCCGATGAACTTGCCGAACTCATCGGGCGAAATCTCGCCCAGGCCCTTAAAGCGGGTGATTTCGGGGTTGCGACCCAGCTTGCGCATGGCGGCCTGCTTCTCGCCTTCGTTGTAGCAATAGATGGTTTCCTTCTTGTTGCGGACGCGGAAGAGCGGGGTTTCAAGAATGAAAACATGGCCGTTGCGCACCAAATCGGGGAAAAACTGGAGGAAGAACGTGAGCAGCAGCAGCCGAATGTGCATGCCGTCGACATCGGCATCGGTGGCCACCACCACGCGGTTGTAGCGCAGGTGCTCAATGCCTTCTTCAATGTTGAGGGCGTGCTGGAGCAGGTTCAGTTCCTCGTTTTCGTACACGATTTTCTTCTTCAGGCCGAAGCAGTTCAGCGGCTTGCCGCGCAGGCTGAACACGGCCTCCAGCTCCACGTTACGGCTCTTGGTGATGCTGCCCGAAGCCGAGTCGCCCTCGGTGATGAAGAGCGTGGTGAGCAGCTCTTTTTCGGCCCCGTCCTTGGCGTTTTCGCCCAGGTGGAAACGGCAGTCGCGCAGCTTGCGGTTGTGCAGGTTGGCTTTTTTGGCGCGTTGGTTGGCGAGTTTTTTCACGCCGGCCATGTCCTTGCGCTCCCGCTCGTTCTGCTCGATGCGCTTTTTGAGCGCCTCGGCCACGGCGGGGTTCTTGTGCAGGTAGTTATCGAGGTTTTCCTTAACGAAATCGAGGATGAAGCCGCGCACCGTGGGGCCGTCCTCGCCCATGTTCACACTGCCCAGCTTCGTCTTGGTCTGGCTTTCAAACACCGGCTCCTGCACGCGCACCGAAATGGCGGCGATGATGCTGGCCCGGATATCGGCCGCATCGTAATCCTTCTTATAAAATTCGCGCACGGCCTTCACCACGGCTTCGCGGAAGGCGGCTAAGTGCGTGCCGCCCTGCGTGGTATACTGGCCGTTCACGAAAGATCG
>JAYULN010000760.1:0-7229 GCA_043763525.1 Hymenobacter sp. | reverse complement strand
CGATGAAGCCAGCCGCCCCAAATCCGCCCGAGCCACGTAATTTTTTTCAGGATGTGCATGAAGTGGCGCGCCTCATTCCGGCCGGCCGCGTGAGCACCTACGGCACCATTGCCCACTACCTTGGCGCTCGGCACGGGGCGCGCACCGTGGGCTACGCCATGCTGGCCGCCCACGCCGATGCCAGCATTCCGGCCCACCGGGTAGTCAATCGCCTGGGCCACCTCACCGGCCGCCTGCACTTCGCCACGCCCGATGCCATGCAGCAGACCCTCGAAGCCGAGGGCGTGCGCGTGGAGGACGACCGGGTGGTGGATTTCGCGAAGCTGTTCTGGAACCCGGCCGTGGAATTGGGGTAGTCGGCGCTAGTCGGCCGATTTGGCGCGGGCGTGAATCACGCGCAGGTCGAATACACCTTTTTTGGCGGCTACCTGCTCCAGTGGCGGCTTGGCCGCGTCGGCCATGTTGCGGGCTATTTCGACGTACGCAGTGCGCCCAAACGCTGGGATGAACGAGGCACACCGTCCGGGCGCATTTTCCAGGCACAGGCTCACTTCGTGCAGTTTATCCGTCCACGGAATGGTAGCGAACTGCCATTCGCCGAGCTCCGCTACCACCTTGCCGTTGAGGAACACCCGTACCGGGGTGGGCGTGCTGCCGGCGCGGCGGTACACGTAAATCAGGGCCGTATCGGCGGGGGCGGGCCCGCTGGTTTCGCTGAAGGGCGACACGGCCCCGGTTACCATATCCAAGGTGAAATCGGCGGGCTTGCCTGCGGTGGCGGCCGCCGCAATGGCTCCTCCTATCGGCCCGGCCAGGTAGCCGGCCGTGCCCACGGCCCCAGGGTCGGCCCCGGCAAAGCCTACGAAACGGAACACGCTACCGTCCCGCGATAGGGGCAGATAGTGCCGCTTATACCATATATAAAGCTGCTGCCCATCCGAAAAGCCCCATACTTTGCGCAACATTTCCTTGGTAGCGGTGGGAGTGGCGGCCAGCGAGGGCACCACTTCCCGCGTGCCTTCCCAGCCTTTGGCCGTGCGCGGGGTCGTCTCAATGCTCAAGGCCGGTTCCGTCACGGGTTGATTGTTGCGGAAGGCCAGAAAATTGGGGTAGTAGCCTTTGGGATGGATTGAATCGGTGAGGATGGCATACGTCAGGGCCGGGGCCACTGGGTGGCCCAGCTGTTGCAGCTCGGCCAGGGTGCGGGCGGGCTGGGGTGGTAGCTGGGCCCAGTTCACGGTTTGGCACTGGGCCAGGCAGCGCTGCAGCGTCAGGGCCAGATTGACGGGGTGGCGGGCCGTCGTTTCCATGCCTTTGCTTTCGGCCAGCTCGGCGGCAGCCAGCACGTAGTGGTAGCCATCGGCCAGATGCGCGTACACATCCACCGCCAAATCGAGGCTGGCCTTTTCTGAGAAAGCGGTGATTTCTTCTGCCAGGGCCAGCTGGCGCACCACCAGCACAATGGGGTGGTCGGTGGGCCGTTGGGGCAGCTGGGTTTGCAGCCAGCCAGTGAGGGCCTGCGGCACGTTGGGGCGCAGGTCGGCTTGCTGAATGGCATTATACAAGCCCCGGTGTACGGTGCCGATGCCGGTGCGTTTGGCGCGCCCATCCAGCACCTGCTCGATGTACACGGTGCGGTCGGGCAGGCTCAGGGTCTGCTTGCTCAAATCCAGATAATATACCTGAGCCTGGGCGGCCCGTCCGGCTCCCGCCCCGGCCAACAGCAGCCCCAGCAATAAGCGGGTCCATTTACTAAAAAGAGGCCGCGAAAAAAGCATACAAAACAGGAAAGGAGAAGAATAAAGAGTCGGGCAGAGTGGCGGGCGGAGTGAGTCTGACCCGCGAAGATATAGTGCCGCGCCCATGTTTGGCTTGCCAGGCTGCGGAGTTGGGCCCTTCGTTACCATACGGCGGTTAGCAGCGGCGCTGGGTTCGGCCCGGCCCCGGCGGCGCGGGCCCTGGCCTGTGGATTTCTTCAGCCAAACCGTTACCTGCCAGGCAACGCGGCCAGCCCCGGCAATGCTGTATATTTGTTGTCCCCGGAGTGTGCCGGGTGCTATTTTCTTTGGTATGAAGCACTTTGTTACCGTCCTTTTTGCTGTTTTACTTTCGCTGCCGGCCCTGGCCCAGAGCACGTTTTCCATTCGGGGGCGCGTGCTCGATAAGGTAACCGGCGAAACCCTGCCCGGAGCCACCGTGCAGGTAACCGGCGGCGGTCAGAACACCGGCGGCGGGGCCGATGGCGACGGAGCCTACAAAATCCCCAACCTGCCGGCCGGTACCTACACCGTGCAAGCCAGTTTCGTGGGCTACAAACCCTCCACCCAAACCGTGAAAATCGCGACCCAGAGCGTGGTCGTCACGTTCTCACTCGGTTCCGACAACGCCAGCCTGGGCGAGGTGCAGGTAGTGGCCACCCAGGCCCAGGAGCGCGAAACCCCCGTGGCCTTCTCGGCCGTGAACGAGGTGAAGCTGCGCGAAACCCTCTCGAACCGCGACCTGCCGATGATTCTCAACGAGACGCCCGGCGTGTACGCCACCCAGGGCGGCGGCGGCACCGGCGACTCGCGCATCAACGTGCGCGGTTTCGACCAGCGCAACGTGGCCGTGCTCATCAACGGCGTACCGGTGAACGACATGGAAAACGGCAGCGTGTTCTGGTCCAACTGGGATTTGGGCGACGTTACCAAGTCGCTACAGGTGCAGCGCGGCTTGTCGGCTTCCAAAATTTCGGTGCCCGCCGTGGGTGGTACCATCAACGTGCTCACCAAAGGCTTCGACGATAAGAAGTCGGTACTGGCCCGGGTCGAAACCGGCTCGAATAACTACCAGAAGTACTCGCTCATGCTCAGCTCGGGCCAATTGAAGGGCGACTGGGCCGTGACGGTGTACGGCTCGCGCCGCACCCAGGACGGCTGGGTCGACCACGCTTTCGACGATGCCTGGACGTACTTCGGCACCATCAGCAAGCGGGCCGGCAAGCACAACATGTCGCTCACGGGCCTGGGCTCGCCCCAGAGCCACGGCCAGCGCAGCACCTTTTTGCCCGAATTCGTGGGAACGTCCTCCAATGAAAAGGCCCGCGAAATTGGGGCGAAAGTCCGGGAAAATGGCGACCGTGGCTTTGCTTACAACGCCTATTGGGGCACGCTCGACCGCTACACGCTCGATGGCAACGGCAACCGCATCAGCCACGGCCAGGAAGTGGTGAACACGCGAACCAACTACTACCACAAGCCCCAGATTAACTTCAACGACCTGTGGCAGGTCACCGACCGCCTGTTTATCTCTACCGTGGCGTACGCGTCGTACGGCAAGGGCGGGGGCTCGCAGGGCTTTAGTCCCATTGCAGGCCAGGATGCGGTGCAGGCGGTATACGATGGCAATTATAATAGCCCCAAACGAGTAGCTAGCAACTTCCTGGTTAATAATGTTAACAGCCACCGCTGGTACGGCTTTGTGGTGGGCGGCGACTACTTGCTGAACGACAAGCTCACCCTCTCCGCTGGCGTAGATGGCCGCGACTACACCGGCCTGCACTATTATGAAATCCGCGACCTGCTCGGCGGCAACTACGCCACCAACAACGCCGATGCAAACGCCGTGCGCGATACCCCGCTGCATGAGGGCGACAAAATTACCCGTAACTACGATGGCAAGACGCGCTGGCTGGGCGGCTACTCGCAGCTCGAATATAAAACTCCGCTGCTGTCGGCCGTAATCAGCGGCACGGTCTCGCAGGTGAGCTACAAGCGCATCGACTACTTCAAAAAACGACTGGCTGACGGCAGCAACGTCGAAACCGATTGGTCCCGCATCAACGGCTACAGCGTGAAGGCCGGCCTGAACTACAACCTTACCGAGCACGACAACATTTTTGCCAATGTGGGCTACAACAGCAAGGTGCCGTTGTTCGCCGGGGTGTTCACCCCCACCGGCATTAAATACAACAACGTGAAGCCCGAGGGTATTACGAGTGCCGAAATCGGCTATGGCATTACTTACCCCAGCATGAAGGTGACCCTGAATGCCTATTACACGCTGTGGGCCAACAAAACCAGCAACTCGCCAGGTACATTAGAAGGTCAGCCCATCTTAAATTCCGTGCGCAACGTGGATGCCCGCCACATGGGCGTGGAGCTGAGCGTGGCCCAGGAAATCAGCCGCCGGCTCCAGCTCAACGCCGCTATTTCGCTCGGCGACTGGCGCTGGACCGGCCAGGGCCTGCTTACCCAAACCCTCGAAGACGGCACGCCCGTCAACAACATCGACCAGCCCGTGTACCTGAGTGGCGTACACGTGGGCGATGCCGCTCAGAACCAGTTTCAGATTGGCCTGCGCTACGAGCCGTTCCGTGGGGCCTTCATCCGGCCTTCGTTCCTGCTGTTCAGCAAGTACTACGCGGCCTTCAATCCCGAAAACATCCTCGAACCTACCTCCAGCACCGACTCTTACCGCCTGCCCACCTCGCGCAACCTCGACCTGCACATGGGCTACGATTTCAAGCCCATGGTCGGCGGCAAAGTCCGCATCGGGCTGAAAGGCTCCATCCTCAACGTCCTGAATGAGTTCTACTTTACAGATGTATTAAACACGGCCAGCTCCAATACTAACGTCGCCGACCTCCGGGCTTTCTTCAACCGGGGCCGCACGTTCACGGTGGGCCTGTCGGCCACGCTGTAGGTGAAATGGTGAGACAGTGAAATGGTGAGTTTAATGTTTTAGCTGCGCAGTAGGCGCAAGCAGAACATCAAGCTCACCATTTCACTACCTCACCACCTACCGGGCTCCGGCGGCGGCGGCGGCCAGCACGGCGCTGCGCATTTCTTCGGGCGAGGTGTTTTTTACGAGGTAGCTGTGCGCGCCCTCGGCCAGCACGGTGCTCACCAGCGAGGGGTCGTCGTGCATGGAGATGATGACCACGCGCACCGCCGGAAACTGGGTGCGGAGCAGGCGGGTGGTTTGCAAGCCATCGAGGATGGGCATTTGCATGTCCATAAGAATGACGTTGGGGTCGCTGCCCTGGTCCAGCAATTCGAGCAGCTCCTGGCCGTTGCCGGCTTCGCACACTACCTCGATGCCCGCGTAGCCGCTAAGCAGTGCCCGCAGGCCTTTGCGGAACAGAATGTGGTCGTCGACGATGGCCAGGCGAACGGGGCTGGCACCGGCTGCGGAAGGAGTAGGGGAAGTCATGAGGTAAGTGTAAAAGTGGAGGTGGGCGTGCCAGGAGGCAATAGCGTAACGGGCAAAATGGCTTCGACACGCGTGCCAATGCCGGGTTCGGAATGGTAATGGAGCTGGCCGCCGAGCACGGCCACGCGGCTGCGCAGGTTTATGAGGCCCATGCCCACGGGCTGGCCGTGGGGGCCGGGGGGCGGCAGCTCTTCCAGCGCCGCCAGGTCGAAACCCTGGCCATCGTCGGAATAAGTGAGGGTGAGCAGGCCGGGCACCGCCGCCACCCGTAGCACAATGTGCGGGGCCTCGGCGTGCAGCAAGCCGTTGGTGAGCAGCTCCTGGGCAATGCGGTACACCATGAGCTCGTGCGGCGGAATGAGGCGGCCCAGCAGCCCTTCCTGCTCCAGCTTCACCTCGGGGCCATGGTCGTGGGGCACGGCCTGCACCAGGGCACGCAGGGCCTGCGCCAGGCCCAGCTGTTGCAGCGTAGCCGGCTGGAGGTTGCGCGAGATGCGCCGCACTTCGGCCACGGCCTGGTCAATCAGGGCGCTGGCCTCGGGCGAGGCGGGGCTGCCGGGCGCGTAGAGGTGCAGCTTGGCCAGGGCCAGAATGGTGCCCACGCCGTCGTGCAGCTCGCCGGCAATGCGCTGCCGCTCGTCTTCCTGGGCCACCAGGGCCGCCGCCAGCGCCTGCTGCTGCGCCGATTCCTGCATCTGGGCCAGCTCCTGCTGCTGGCGCAATTGCCCCCGCTGAAAGCGCACCATGAACCACACCAGCCCCAGCACGAGCAAGAGCAATGTAGGAGTGAGGAGCAGCAATGGAAAAAGGTCGGTCACATGGAGGCGGCTGGCGAGCCAGCAGCGCAAAAGAACAGAAAAAGCACGGCCTGGTAAATCGGCTCGGCAGTGGGTAGTTAGGGGTGTAGCGCAAGCGCTACAGTAGAAGTTGCAGGCAATGGCAAATAAGGTTAGAAAATATTGGCTAATTCAACAACGAAGCCGTCTCCACCGCCGGGCTGCCCGGTTAGTTGCTGGCCAGCTGGGCAGTAGTACCCGCATGCTCTCGGCCGCCACCTCCGAAATACGGGCGGGCAGAATGCCAGCATTAAAAAGCAGTTGAATACCAGGGCATTTACTGCCAATGCAATTGATTGTGGGCATTGCTTCATCATGGTAAGCTCAAGGGATTACAAGCTGATTGCCGTGACTGCGCCCGCCGTAAAAATTAAATGCCCGATGCTGAGCAGCGACAACGGGTCCCGGCTGAGGGCCACCCCGGTAGAGCAGTGCAAAAATTTGTCCAGGTACAGGATAGCACACGCCGCCAGTAGCGTAAACTGCGCTATCCGACCCACCGAAATGGCCAGATAGGTATCGCGCGGCGCAAGTACTACCACGCTCGCCAATACGGCCACGACCAGCACGGGTATCAGCCGCCGCAGTTTGACCTTCGGTAGTGCCTGGTAGTATACGGCCCCAATCAGGGCCAGCTTGGCGCAATCAAACCCAATCAGGTACAGGTGGTTGCTGGGCGGGGTGCCGTAGCGAAAAAAAACAGCCAGTACGGACGAAATCAACGACAGGTATACGTACCAGCTGAGCAGCTTCACTGGCCGGAAGAAGTGCCGCCGCCGCTGCCACACCACCGCCATTGGCACCAGAATGCTGGTCTGCATCAGGTACATCAGCGAGCTGACAAAGAGGTCTGAATTGGCGGTGGGCTGGGGCATATAACAGGTAGCTTTCGGGCAGGGTGGTTTAAAATAGATACGGATGTTCTGCCGACAACTTTTGCGCCTGGCGTTTTGGTTCGTTCTGGGTGCTCGTTGCCAGTTGAAATTCACTTCATAAAGTGCCTTCAAAACACTAAGCCAGCAACGAGCAACCAAAAACTATCCGTGTAATCGCAATTAGTTACTGCTGTTACGCCGGGCCTTGGTTCAGGCGCGGCTGGGGGTGTAGCGCGAACGGTGTCGTTCGCGTCCCCGTGCCGTTCGGGCGGCTTTCCTGGCGCGGGGACGCGAACCACACCGTTCGCGCTACAACCTACCGCGT
>JAYULN010000759.1:0-7244 GCA_043763525.1 Hymenobacter sp. | reverse complement strand
GAATGAAGCTGAAAGAACGTCATGCAGAGCGCAGCGAAGCATCTCTACCGCACAACTGACTTAAATGTTGGGATTACTTGCGCGGTAAAGATGCTTCGTTCCTGACTTGATGCGCCACATGCTCTGCATGACGCTCACTGTGCCCCTCACTTTCCCGCCACGTCCAGCACCTTGCACTGGGCGTATTCGGGGGCTACTTCCAGGTACACGGTGCCGCGGTTTTTGGCAAACCACTCGTCCAGGGCCTTGTTCTTTTTCTCGTTCAGGGCAGCGGCGGCAATCTTCTGGTAGTCTTCCTGGAGGTTGGCCTGGTGGGGCGCGGTGTTCGATTTCAGCCACAGAATGCGCATGGCATCCTTGCCATCGTCGGTGCGGTAGGGCAGGGGGCGGGTGATGTGGCCCACTTTCATGGTGTCGATGGTAAAGAAGATGGCCGGGTCGAGCTTGTCGAGGGGCAGGCGCGAGCCGCCGTCGGCGCGGTTGGCGAGCAGGCCACCGTTGGAGCTGCTTTGCTTGTCGGTCGAGTTGTCCTTGGCTGCTTTGGCAAAGCTGATGCTGTCGGACAGAATCTGACGGCGCAGCTTGGTCAGGGTTTTGGCGGCGATGCTGGCATCGGCGGCCCCGGCCTCGGGCTTGAGCAGGATGTGGCGCGTGGAATAGGTGTTGCCCTTGCGCTCGATGAACTGGATGAGGTGGAAGCCAAACTGCGACTGCACCACCGGCGACAGCTGCCCCGGCTCCAGCTTCATCGAAGCGGCTTCGTACTCGGGCACCAGCTCGCCGCGCTTAAAGAAGCCAAGGTAGCCGCCTTCCTTGGCCGAGCCGGGGTCTTCGGAATTAGCTTTGGCGAGGGTGGCGAAATCGGCCCCGGCCTGAATCTGGGCACGCAGGTCGTTCAGCTTGGCAATGGCGGCCTGCTTGGCTTTGTCGTTCACCTGGGCCGTCATCACAATCTGGCCCACTTCTACTTCGGTGCTGAAGTAAGGCAGGCTGTCCTTGGGCACCCGGCTGAAATACTGGGTCACCTCACGCGGAGTCACGGCCACCTTACCGGTGATGGTTTCCTGCATTTTCTGCTGCGTGAGCTGGTCTTTGATTTGCGGGCGCAGGTCGTCTTTCAGCGCCTTAATGGGCTTGTTGTACTGCTCTTCCAGGCGCTTCTCCGAGCCAATTTGCTGCACGAAGTAGGCCATACGGCGGTCTACTTCGCTGTTCACCTGCTGGTCGGTCACCGTCACGGAATCCACTTCGGCGCGGGCCAGCATTAGCTTGTTCAGCACCAGGCTTTGCAAAATTTTGCACTTGAGGTCGGGGGGCAGGGCCTTGCCTTCGGCGCGGGCCAGCTCCGAGTTGTAGATGTTTTCCACATCGGAGCGGAGCACAATCTGGTTGTCCACTTTCACCACAATGCCGTCGAGCAGCTGCTGGCCCTTGGGCCGGCTGATGCCCAACTGGGCCTGGGAAGCGGGGGCAATGCCCAGTAGTAGCAGCAACGTAAGCAGGGCCGCCGTCGCGGCGCGATTCACTTTAACAAGCATAAATAGTAGGGTAAAGCCAACCGGCAAGGTGCCAGGGCCTGGGCCGCCGCCGCACAACGCGCGAAACGGCCCACAAATTTCACGATAAATCCGTTGGCAGACAAAAACAAGGAGCGTTGGCCGGTCGATAAGGTTGCAGAGTAAGTAAACCAATGGGCAATGAACAGTGAGCAATGAACAATTATACCACAATTGTTCATTGCTCACTGTCTATTACCCATTGGGCATCTACTTCGTTACCAGCTTGTTCACCTCGGCCTCGTTCACTTTCACGGGGCGGGCAGCGCGCATCTCCGTAATCCACTCCTTCTCCAGGTAAGTCTGGTAGTCGCTGGTGGCCTGGCCGCGGGCTTCGGCGAGGGTTTTGGGACCGGCGGGCAGAATTTTGTCGATGGTGACGGCGTAGTAGCGGCCGTCTTTTTGCAGGTTGTAGGTGCCGGGGCCTTTGCTCATCAGGTCGTCCACCGCCTTGTTGTCGCTTTTCTGAAACACTTTCTGGCTGATTTGCACCGACAGCGGATTTTGCTGGTTCAGCTCGGTTTCGATGACGGCGGGGCTGCCGCTCACCATGCCAATTTGCACGCTGCTTTCGGCCGCCGGGGCTTTTTGCACCGCTTTGCCAACGCGGCCGGCGGCCACGCCGCGCACCCGCAGGTAGCGCACCGCCGAGTCGGCGCGGGCGCTGGCCAGGCTGGCTTTCTCGCCCTTCCGCACCCGGCCCGTGAAGCTGACGCGGGCCAGCGTGTCCTGCATCAGGCGCCTGGCCATCTCGCCCAGGGCCATATTACCGGTTTTGGTGAGTACCGCCGTGCCGTTGCGGAAGGCCGCCTGGCGGGGCACGTTTTGAGCTACCGGGAAGCGGCCGGCTTTCAACTCCTTCTGCACGCGGGCCAGTAGGGCGGGCGTGGCCGCGCTTACTACGGTGCCCTGCACGCGCTGGTCCCACTGGTACTTGGTCTGGTTGGCGGCGAAGTATTTTTTCAGCCCCACGGTGTCCTCAATGGCCTTGCTCCACACCTTCTCGTCCATCAATTGGAAGAGCAGGATGCCGTCGCGGTACTCCTTCACCAGCATGCGGTAGTCCTCGTACTTGGTTTCGAGGCTGCTTTTCTCGAAGTCGGTCAGCGACTGCTCCACGTACTGGTCGTAGAGCTGCTGCATGGCAAATTCGGGTTTGGCCCCGGTGCGGGGCCGCTGGTTTTGCTGCGCGTGGGTCAGGAAATCCTTCACCAGGTAGGGCTTACCCTTGATGGTGAACAGCGGCGAATTATCGTTGGCGGCACCTTTGGCCACCTTCACCGGGGCAGCGGGAACCGTGTACTTGAAGCGGCCCGCCACCAGCGCGGTATCGGCCTTGCCGAAAACGTAGGTTTTAGTGGCAGCGTTTTCCACGAACTGGTCTTCCTGGCGCACCCGCTTCAGGAACGCGGCCTTGTTCAATTCCGAGCGGGAGTCCTTGGCAACTTTGCTCTTCAGGGTCGATTCCACGTCGGCGAACTTGGCCACCGGCTGGCGCTCAATCAGCTTGATGATGTGCCAACCATAGGGCGTTTGCACCGGCGCGGCAATGTCGCCGGGCTTTTGCAGCTTGAAAGCCACTTCCTCAAACGAGGGCAGCATGCGGCCAGTGCCGAAGGGCGGCAACTCGCCGCCGTTGGCGGCCGAGCCGGCATCTTCCGAGAACTGAGCCACGAGCTTGTCCCAGTTCTCGCCCTTCTTCAGGCGGCTGTACAGCTCGTCGATTTTCTTTTTGGCCGTGAGCGAGTCGGACTTGGCCGCGTTGGCATTCATCCGAATCATGAGGTGGGCCACCTTGATTTCGCCCTGCGCGGCCCGCTTATCATTCACCTTGATGATGTGGTAGCCGAAGCGCGTGCGAACAGGGGGCGAAATTTGCCCCACCGGCGTTTTGTAGGCCGCCGACTCGAACGGGTACACCATTTGCATGGCCGTGAAGTAGCCCAGCTTGCCGCCATTTTCTTTGGCCGACGGGTCTTCGCTCTGGGTGCGGGCCAGCTGGCCGAAATCGGTGCCGGCCAGGGCCTGCTGGCGGATTTTATCAATTTTCTGGAACGCAGCCAGCGTGTCCTGCGGCGTGGCATCGGGCGCTACGCGGACGAGGATGTGGGCGGCACTCACCTCCTGGCCCATGCGGTCGTAGGCCTCGCGCACCAGCAGGTCGGTCACGCTTTTCTCCGTCAGGTAGGGCTGCGAGAGCTGCTGGCGGTAGCCTTCGAGCTCGCGCTTGAAGGCTTGGGTAGTGTCTAAGCCTTTCTGCTCCGCTTCCAGCACCTTCAGGCGGAAGTTGGTGTACAGGTCGAGGTAGTCGGTCACGCTTTGGCGGGTGCCGTAGTCGGCGGCCGCGCTGTTGTTTTTGCGGTACACGTAGGCAAACTCGTTGGCCGGAACCGGGTAGGCACCCAGCGTTTCGACGGCGGGCCCGGTGGTGGCAGCGGCCGAGGCCATGGTAGCTGGTTTAGAAGCCTGGCAGCCAGCCAGCAGCGTTACGACGGCCGCGCCGGCGTACAGAATGCGTTTGTGCATAAGAAAACGTAGGGGTCAATAGCGCTAAACGGCAATGAGCCAGTCGGGCGGGCACAAAGGTACCGGTGCGAAATTAACAATTTCCCAGTGGTAACGAAAGTTGGTGGGCCGGCAGTGCGGGCAGGCAGAAAAAGAATGTCATGCGGAGCGCGGCCGAAGCATGACATTCTATTATCTGCTTGTTTCTACTTGGCTTTAATTCGCCCTCAGGTCAAATACTTGCTCAGGTGGCACACGGTGTGGTTGCCGCGCGTGAAAAACTCCACGCGGTCCATCAGCCGGTTCACCAAGGCCATGCCCATGCCGCCCTTGCGCCCTTCGCGGATGTACTCGCGCAGGTTGGGGCTTTGGTGGGGCGCAGGCAGGAAAATGGTGTCGCCGTGGTCGGCAATTTCCACGTTGATGGAATGCTCATCAAAGGCCAGTTCCAGGTCCAGAAACTGGTTCTCATCCTCGCCGTTGGCGTGAATAATGAAGTTGGCCACCACCTCATCCACCGCCAGTACCACCTGGTTCACCGTCACTTCGGCCAGCTGCCGGCTGCTGAGGTAACTCCGCACGAAGTCACGCACCTGCTGGAGGTGGATGCGCGAACAAGCAATGCGGAGGACCGACTTCATAAGGAATTATGAGTTATGAGTTAAAAGTTATGAGTTACCCGTTATGTAGTTAGGCTATGTTGAAATCAATTCGCCCAATTCATAACTCATAACTTTTAACTCATAACTCTTTTACGCTGCTTCGGCTTCGGTGACGCTGGGCACGATGGTCATCAAGGCATCCAGGCCCAGGATTTCGAACACGTTGAACACTTTTTCCTGCATGTTGAAGAACACCAGCTTCACGTTGGCATCCTGAAAACGCTGGAGGTGCGAGATGAATACCCCCAGGCCGGCCGAGGAAATGTAGCTGAGCTTGGCGCAGTCAATCAGGACTTTGCGGTAATTAAGGATGTCGGGTTTGGCTAGCTCGGTGTCGAGCACGATGGCGGAGCTGGCATCCAGTTCGCCATCGAGGAGCAAGGTGAGGGTTTCAGCGGAGGGTTGAGCGGTAACTTTCATAATGAGCACGATACGTCAGGCCAACGGCGGGGGTTGGGCCGACTTGAATTTAATGACGAGCAGGGTCTGGTCGTCGTGAATGGGGTAGCCGTGGGTAAAGGCGTTGAGGTCGTTGAGTATGAAGTTTTTGATGTCTTCCGCTTCCTGAAAATAACTTTCCTCGAGGCGCAGCTTAAGGCGGTCCTCGCCGTATTCGTCGGTACCGTCGCCGCCCCGGGCCTCCACAATGCCGTCGGTGTAAATCACCATCACATCGCCGGGGCTGTAGTCGTAAAACTGGTTCTTGATGTGTTTCTCGTAGGTGTCGTTGCGGATGATGCCCAGGCCCAGGCCCGCCGACTGAAAGTAGAACACTTCCTCGCGCAGAGCGTGGTAGTAGAGGGTGTGGCAGTGCCCGGCGCGGGCAAATACGAAGCCGCCCTGCTCGTAGTCGATGATGTAGAGGGAGGAGGTGATAAACGAGGATTTCTCCAGGCAGTGAATCAGGGCGGTGTTGGCCTGGGCCATGAACTTGCTGGGCACCGGAAACTTGTCGCGCTCGTTTTTGGCCAGCGGGTTTTCCTGCATCAGCGAGTGGAAAATCCCTTTCATCTGGGCCATGTGGAAGGCGGCGGTCACGCCCTTGCCACTCACATCGCCGATGATGACGGCCAGCCGGCGGCCGGGCAGGTGCAGGAAGTCGTAAAAATCGCCGCCCACCTCCTTGGCCGCCAGCGAGTGCGAGCTGATGTCGAACCAGTTGTCGGTGGGCAGGTTCTTCGGAATGAGGCTATCCTGCACCTGGGAGGCAATTTTGAGCTCTTCCTGGGTGCGCTGGTTGACCAGCGAGGTGCGCATCAGCTCCAGGTTTTCGATGCTGAGCACCGCCTGACTGGTAAAGGTTTGCAGGATGTTCAGGTCCTCGTGGTCGAACGTGTTGGGCTCGGCTTTGAGCAAATACAGCGTGCCGTAGCTAAAGTGCAGGCCGTGCAGGGGCAGCTGAATGAGCGAGCGAAAGACCTGTGCGGTGCCCGCGAAACCGGAGTGCTGGTTCAGGTCGTTGGTGATGCATTCGCCCGCGGGCAGGGCCACCGAGTTGAGGCCCGTACGCAGGGCATTGGCCTGCCCCGGCGTGAGGCTATAGTAGAGCGTGGCATCGGAGTCATTGATGTCGGCGTGGGTGGGGTCGAGGTCGAGCCAGGCGGCATCGGCCAGCACAGTTTGCACCGCCGACTCCAGCAGCACGCGGTATACCTCCACGCTGGTTTGGCCGCGCTGCACAATTTGCACCAGGCGCTGCAAGCTCTGGATTTCGGCCTGCCGGGGCACCGCCGCCCGCTGCGGAGCCCGCCGCCACAGGGCCACGAGCACGGCAAACAGGGCCACGTCGGCGGCCAGCAGCAGCCAGGTGCTCCAGGCGGGGGCATCGGTTGCGGCCGCCCCGAAAAATGCGAATACCGCGTAGCCCGCACTCAGCACGGCAAACAGGAAGCCAACGTATAGTAAAGGATGACGCACAGACAGAAACCGGGGAAAACACAAGTAAGTCAGCCCGCCGCGCTCGCCAGGCGCTCAACTGGCTTGCAAGGTACAATCACTCAATCAAAAGCGAGGGCGGGAACAGGCGGTTTGCCCACTGTCCCAAACAGCGCCCGCATTTGCCGGTACTGCCTGGGGAATGAGTAGGAAACGCCGGACAACCTAGCGACTCGAATAGTTCGGGGCCTCGCGGGTAATCTGCACGTCGTGGGGGTGGCTTTCGCGCAGGCCGGCCCCGGTGATGCGCACAAACTGCGCCGCTTGGAGGGCTTCCATGTTGGCCGCGCCCACGTAGCCCATGCCCGCGCGCAGCCCGCCCGCCAGCTGGTAAATCACCTCGCTCACGTTGCCTTTGAAGGGCACGCGGCCCACGATGCCTTCGGGCACCAGTTTCTTCACGTCGTCCTCGGCATCCTGAAAGTACCGGTCCTTGCTGCCGTCTTCCATGGCCTCCAGCGAACCCATGCCACGGTAGGACTTGTATTTGCGGCCTTCGTAAATAATCAACTCGCCGGGGGCTTCTTCGGTGCCGGCCAGCAGCGAGCCCACCATCACGGCGGCGGCCCCACCGGCCAGGGCTTTC
>JAYULN010000758.1:0-17102 GCA_043763525.1 Hymenobacter sp. | reverse complement strand
GGGGGGGCATTGTACAATCCGCAGAAGGAGCCGCGCACTGGCCCAAACAAGACCTGTGTGAATAAGCGCATGAAAGCCACACGAGCGACTCTTTACTGTTCCTTAGCAGATGACATTGATTATGTAGATGATAACACAAGGCACCCCGGCACCGTGCTGCGCTTCGGTTCAGGCGACAACAACAGTACTATTCACCCCAACCAAAAGCCGCTTGACCTCATAGCCTGGCTTGTCCGCACCTACACCAACCCCGGACAGGTCGTGCTGGACACCTTTGCCGGCAGCGCCACCACCGCCGTGGCTTGCATCGCCGAAGGCCGCCAGTTCATTTGCTGCGAGCGCGACGCGGGCTACTTCGCCAAAGCCCAGGCCCGCATTGCCGCCGCCCAGGCCGCCCACCTCCAACCCGCCTAACGCCCATGCGCTACAACTTCCTCACCTCCGCCGACCTTGAAGTAAGCATCAAGGAAGAGCAGCTCACGCAGCTGGTGCGCGACAACCTGAGCCTGATTGTGCTGGCCGAAGCCCGCTCCATCAGCTGGATGCAGGACTACCTGGGCCAACGCTTCACCGTGGCCGATGTCTTCCCCACCATCGGGGAGTGGGCCGCCGGCAACGACTACGGCCCGGCCGTGACCGTCATCGTGCCCGGTGCCCTGGTGGCGGGCGACCCCGGCATTTTCTACAGCCGCGACTACACCACCGAGGCTACCAGCTACACGCCGCTGTACGCCCGCAACGCGGCCGGCCGGCTCACTAACTACGCCTGGCACCTGGATAAATGCTACGAAGCACTCGTGCCCAGCCTGGGCGTGGAGCCGGGCGTGACCCTGGGCTGGGCGCGGAGCTGGCGGCCCCGCGACCCCCGCGACCCCAAGCTGGTGGGCTTCGCCGTCGATGTCACCCTGTTCAACCTCTTCACCCGCGTGGCCCCGCGCAAAATTCCCGAGCTGCGCGTGAGCCTCTACAACCAGGCCAAGGAATGGCTGACGATGGTGCGCGACGGCAACCTGACGCCCGACCTGCCCCGGCCCCTAAAGCTGGCCGACAACGCCGATACCATCCGCTGGGGCAGCAACGCCCCCCAGCAGTACCACTACTAGCCGATTCTAAACGGCATCTAAACGGCCTTCCTGCCTTCATCACCCCGGCGCGGGCCCGTTGCCCCGTCTCACGCCTTTGCCTTCGCTCATGACGCTTATTTCCAACATCGGCCATAGCCTCACCAACTTCTTCCTCTCGCGCGTTCCCAACCAGCGCATCCAGGTCGAGAACGCCCTACGCACCGGCACCCCCCGCGACGGTGCCGCCAGTGATGGCGTAGTGCCCGAAGTCATCGCCCAGCGTGCCATCAGCCTGGGCGAATGGACCAACGCCGTGAACGCGGCGCGCAACCCCTTCGTGCAAAACCGCCGCGACCTCTACCGGGTGTTCGACAACATCATGCTGGATTTGCAGCTCACCACGCTCATCGACAAGCGCATTGAGCGCGTGCAGGCCGACAAGTTCAAAATCCTGGGGCCGGACGGTACCGAGCAGGAAGAGCTGGCCGAACTGTTCAAAACCATGTGGTTCCGCCAATACGTGCGCCACCTCATCGAAAGCATTCCCTACGGCCACAGCCTGATTGAGCTGACCGACCAAGCGGATAAGGCCAGCACCGTGAAGGTGAACGGCCGCAGCACCCCGTACTATCCACTGCGCACCATCACGCTGGTGCCACGCACCCACGTCCGCCCCGAAAAGGGCATGTGGGTGAAGAACGTGTTCGACCAGGACGGCCCCAGCTTCCGCGACCCCGCCGTGCGCAACTACTACCTCGAAGCCGGTGACCGCAACGACCTGGGCTTGCTCTACAAGATTGCGCCCATCGCCCTGGCCAAGCGCTACGCGATGGGCAGCTGGGGCGAGTTCAACGACAAGCTGGCCATCCCCTTCCGCTGGGTGGTGATGCAAAACGCCGACAAGAAGCGCGAACAGATGCTGGCCCAAATCATGCAGAACATGGGCAGCGCGGGCTGGGGCATCTTCCATCGGGGCGAAGAAATCAAGCTGCTGGAGGGCGCGAAAGGCGACCCCTACAAGTGCTTCATGGAGCTGATGACCTACTGCGACCGCCAGATGAGCAAGGCCATCAGCGGCGAAACGCTCACCACCGATGAGGGCAGCGGCTCCAAAAGCCAGGGCGTGGTACACCAGGAAGTAGCCGAGCTGAAGCACCAGGCCGACCGCACATTCATTGAATACCTCACCAATGAAGAGCTGATACCCCGCCTCATCTGGCTGGGCTACCCGCTCACGGGCTGCAAGTTCGTGCGCGATGATTCGATGGAGATGGACCCTACCGAGCAAATCAAGATTGACGCGGTGCTGCTCCAGTTCTACAATATCGACCCGCAGTACATCGCCGACAAGTACGATATTCCGTTGGACCTGATAAAGGGCAAAACGCCCGAAGAGGTGAAAGGCGTGCTGGAGCAGGCCGCAAAAAAGCCCCAGCCGGTGGCGTAACCCCGCCTACGCCACCGGCCACCAACACCCACGCGGACCACCCTGGCGACTGCTGCCAGCCTTCCCCCTTCGAGCCCACGGGCCAGCTCCCCGCCCACCTCACGCCCCGGCTTAGCGCCGATGAGGAAGCCTACCTGCGCAAGTTCTACGACGACGACAGCAGCCGCCGCTTTAGCTACGAGCACTTCCAAAAGAACCACTCGCAGCTACTAAGCGCGGTTTCGGAAGGCTGGCCAGCGAAGAACCTGAGCGTAGAGTACGGCAGCACCGACCACCTGACCCGCGCCAACTTCGACGCCGATGTTCACCGCTTCGGCTACGGCAAAACGCAGTACCAGGTACTCCAGCTCAACCAGCTGGTGAAGGACAGCAAAAACTTTGCGGACTTCAAAACCGAAGCCGCCAAGCTGCTCACCACCCTGAACGAGCGCCACTTGCGCACCGAGTTCGACACGGCCAAGGCCACCAGCGTGGGCACGGCCAACGCCCTGCGCGCCATCGCTGACGGGGCCAAATTCATGCGCTACAAAGCCACCCAGGACAGCCGGACCCGGCCCTACCACGCCAGCCTGCACAACCAGGTCTTTGACATGAGCCAGCCGGGTTGGCAACGCCTGTTACCCCCCCTGGGCTGGGGCTGCCGGTGCCATGTCGTGTACGAAGATGCCGCCAACGGCCCGGTAACGAGCTATGAAGAGGCCGAGCAAAAGCTTGGCCCCGACGAAGTAGCCCGCCTCACCAAAGACGGCTTCCTGCTGGACCGCGTGGATAAGAAGGCCCTCTTCAGCCAGAAACAGAGCTACCTGAACGGGTTGCAGGACCCCGAACAAATTGCCTTCAAAATAGGCAAGATGCAGGCTTCTGACCAGGGCCAACTGCCCTGGGCGCAAATTGACAAGTCGGGCTTCGACGCGCTGGACACGTCCACTGGCAAAACAGCTGCCGATGCCCGTGCTGACTTTGTGGCCAGGGCCACAAACGACGCAGCCAGCTACACCGATTACACCGGCCGGCCCCTATTTCTGCCCAAAACCAACCTGGAAGAACACCTGCTGGACAAGTACACCCGCGCCAGTCAGAACCGCCAAGGCATCTACTTCCAACTGGATGACATCGTGAGCGACCCCGACGAAGTGTACTTCTTCGACTATTACAAACAGAACCAGCCCACCCCGGTGAGCAGCTACACCTACCTCAAATTCTACAACGACGACGTGCTGCTCACCGTGGTGGAGTTCGATAAGGAGCTGCCCCAAACCATCAAGACCTGGTACAAAGTCGATAAGGATAAGATTGACAGCCGCCGCAAAGGGCTGCTTATCCACAAAAAGTAAGCGGGCAGCCCCCGTGAAGGGACTGCCCGCTAAGTTGAGCCACTTAGGTAAGACCCTTACGGGCCACCAGGCTTCTTCAAGAACTGGCTCAACTATACAAATATACGCAATATCCCGCCATTAAGATGCCCATTGAAGGCCCCAAGATTCCGTTTGCGATGTTTCTGGCGAAGTTCCGCGACTTCAAACAGACCCGCTTCCCGCGCCTAGTGGGCCAGGTGGCCCTGTCCACCTTCGATGAGAACTTCGACAACGGCGGCTTCACCGACAAGGTGTTCATCCGCTGGAAGCCCCGCAAGCACGATGCCGACAACCGGGGCCGCCGGCTGGGCGACGGCGGCAAGCAGGCCGGCCGCGCCCTGCTCATCCAGTCGGGCCGGTTGCGCCGCTCCGTGCGCGTGGCCAGCATCAGCAGCCGGGCCGTGCGCCTGGTGGCCGGCAACCAGGACGTGCCCTACGCCGGCATTCACAACGACGGCGGCAAAATCACCGGGACCGTGAGCGTGGCCGCCCACAGCCGCCGCCTGTTCGAGCACGACGAAGTATCGGGTGCCCGCGCCAAGAAAGCCAAATTTGTGAAGATTCACACCGGCACCTCGCAAGTAAAAGCCCACAGCCGCACCCTGAACACCACCATTCCCCGCCGCCGCTTCATGGGGGCCAGCGCCAAGCTCCTGGACCGCGTGGGCCGCCTGTTCTTCCGCGAAATCAACCAGCTGTGGCAGGCTTCCTAATCCATTTAACGCCCCTTTAGTATGCGTATTATCTCCGAAGCCTACCAGCACCTGGGCCAGCTCATCAAGGAAACCATCCTGGATGACAACGGCCGGCCGGCCTTTCACTGGGCCGATTTGTGGTACGAGCAAACCGAATTCCCCGACCTGGCCGAAGCCATCGACTACCCAGCCGTGTTCTTCGACTTCGCCTCCGACGACATTAAGACCCTGGGCCAACTGGAGCAAGACATCTCCCTGCTCACCGACCTCTACGTGGCCGTCGATACCCTTCAGGACACCGCCATCGGCTCGCCCGAAACCCCCGGCGGGCTGCACTTCCTGGAACTGTGCGCCCGCGTGCAGGAGAAGCTGCAAGCCTACGACCACCCCAGCTGTGGCAACCTCACCCGCATTGGCTTCTCCCGCTTCAGCGCCCGCACCAACGTCATCGTCTACCGCCTCACCTACCGCAGCCAGGTCGTGGACACCTCCGCCACCGATGTACGCCGCAACCGGGTGCCCCCCCCGCCCGGCGCGCTCACGATGGGCGACCGCCACACCCCGCCCACTAATCCCATTAGCCGCCCCCCCGTGTTCGATTTATAAGCCCTACGCTTTTGTGTAGGTTGTTTTTATTCAGTAAGTTTGAATCTTAAACCTCTACCATACTATGGCTACCCGAGCAAAACAAGCCATCAAAGAAGCCAATATCAAATCCGATTACGAAAAGCTAGCCCATGAGAAACGCTACTCCCGAACCTACATCTGCGAGCAGCTCAGTCTGAAATATTTTATGGAAGCCACCACCATCGAGCGCATCGTGTGGGGCGAATACGACACCCGCCGCCGCCGCGATGCCGCCCGCCAGCAGCCCAGCCACTACCAGGTCGTGGCAGTCTAAAACCAAAGAAGGCCACCCGCTGGGGTGGCCTTCCTTCATTTCAAGCAGTTGTGGCTACAAGGTCCAGATATAATCGTAGTCGTAGTTGTCGGTGAGTTCCACTTTCTTGAAGCCCATGCTTTGGAACTTAGCAAACAAGCCTTCCGTCTGGAATTTGCGCCCCCAAACGGCACCAAACAAGGCGTACCGCAATTTGAGGTAAGTGGCGTTCTTGCCACTCACGGTAACATTGATGTCGAGATTGTTATCCAAAAAATTATCGCGCAGCACGGTGGCGTAGGTGCGCCGCAGGTTAGCACCCATCGCTTCGTCCCGCTGCCTGGTTTCGGCATCTGTTTTGCGCTGCGACGTTTGGTCTAGCAATACGTGGCGGCGTAGCTCGGCCCATTCTGGGGTTCTGGCCCGCATTCGCTTCAAGAGAAAACCATTCGCATCGGCATCGTCCAAGTACGTGATATTGTCGCCTTTTTTGAGGGCCACCACGGCTTTGGCCGAGAGCCGGCCCAATGATTTATCCCGGAAATCGTCCGACCGCGCCCGCACTACGTCAAAGCTAAGAGCGTTCAGTTCCGCGTTCAACAGGTCGCCCTTTTCGGGCGAGATACGTAATGCCCGTGTCAGCTTAAAATCGGCCGAATCGCCCCGGCCGGCCTGCATATCGACGTGGGATGCTTCAATCAATTGCGTAATCTGCGTTCGCTTTTCATCCTCGCCAGGGCCGCAACCCGCCAGCAAAAGCCCGCTAATAAGTGGGAGTAAGAAGTGCTTCATTCGTGACAGTTAGTAGCAGTTAAGATAGGAGAACGGTGCAATCACCAGCCCATAAAAGTAGGAGTTCTGAACAATTACAGTGCGTTAAGCTGAATTCGTAATTCCTCCAGCGCAGCCTCAGCCCCGTGCCGATGCGCCGCCCGGCCGGGGTATTCGGCACAGGTTTGGAAGTGCTGCACGCTCCGCGCCGCATCCTCCATTTCACTCAGCAGCCGCTTCCGCTTCCGCTCCTTGCCAGAGTCCAGGGGCTTTTTGTGGTCCACGTTGTTGGCCTTGCGGATGGTTTCCAGCAGCTCCACCAGGTACTTGTTGATGGCCGTGAGCTGCTTTTGCCGCGCCAGGAAGTCGCCCACTTGGTCCCAGTGGCTCAGCAAGTACTGCCAGCTTTTCAGCGCCCCGGCCGCGTCGCGGGTGCGGTTGTTGGCCGTCAGGTACTCAATGATGCTGTTCAGCGCCTTGCCCTGGGCACCATCCATCCGGCCATCCATGCCGGTGTGCTCCCGGCAAAAGGCGTGGTATTCGGCCTCGAATTGCTTGTAGAGCGTGCGCGGCACCTGCGCCACCACCGGCAGCCCCGAGGCCGGCCCCACGCTGCCCGCCGTGGCCGAACGGGCCACCAGGCTTTGCAGCGCCGCCTGCAACGCATCCGCCAGCGCCACTTCGCCAGCCCCGCGTTTCTCCGCCGCTACTTGCTTCACAGCCGCTATTTGTTGGGCGATTGGGTAGGTCATTTCAGACAGAATGTTATAAGCCGGGTAACCCCGGTATTCCATTGGTCATCATGGATTGCAGCACTTCGGCCGAGAAATTGATGTCGCGGATATGCAGGTTATCTACATCATCTTCCGTGAGCGCCTTCCCTTCAACTTCGAGAAGTTCTACCAGTCGAAACTTAATGAGTTGAGTGGTATCACCGTGCGCCTTCCGCAAGGCATTGAAATAGTGACGGCCATAACCTTCATAAATCACAGCCTCCAAGCCGGTAGGCAATGTTGTTCTGGTGAAAACTTTCTTGCTCATTTGAGTCGGTTTAATTCGTGCTTGTACATGGCCTCTACCTGGCTCACCACCTTCGGCAGCTCCGAGTAGTAGAGGAAATTCAGTTGCACCTTCCGGGGGTTGTTGCTGCCCATGCCCATGATGAAGGCATTGATGCGGTCCCAATCGGCCTGGTCCTTGCCCACCGTGTAGCCCAGCAGGCACAGGTAATGAATCACCTTGCCCCGCATCGGCTTGCACCGTTTCGAGTGTTCCTCTTGCAGGTAGCGCAGCAGCCCCGCCACTGCGGCCGGCTTCAGGTCCTTCGAGCTGGTAGACTGCCCATCGCTGAACGCTGCAATCAGCATCGCTTTGCCGTCCTCGGTAATGCCGCATTCCTTCAGCAGCAAGTGGTAGCGGCGGTTTTGGTCTGGTGTCATGGCTAGGTTGTTTTGAGAAAGCAAGCGGGACGTTCAGTCACTATTTCAGGGCTGCCGGGCATCCTGAAAACCGTTTCGTAATTCATTCTAAAGCACTTCACGCACCCACACTTTCGGCATTTGGCCGTTTGGCCCCGTGCGGGTTTGCGGCTCCACTGGTGCCGCTCAGGCCCCGGCACTACGCGCGGCGGCTTCACCGTTTGAAAGTGCACCATGCCGATTCCAGGGAGATATTCAAAGCTCATAAGCGGCTGGCGCTAATCGTGCTGAAGGGGTATTTCTGCGTTGTGCAGTTCCATCCACGACAGCTTTTCCAATAGCCGCCGCGCCCCACGTTCCGCATCCGACCGGCGCGAATAGGTTTTGTCGCTCACCATCGTAAGCGTGCTGCCTACCCATAATTCGTAGTGAAAACGGCCGTCTTCATAATCGAATGGGCACACCGAAATCCAGGATTCTTGCATGATTTCTTACCTTAAAAGTTAAGTTTTAGCGCCTGGGCGGGGAGTCGAACACCCGCCTACGACCTTCCAGGCTACCGGCTATTCTGCTGGTTTTGCAGGCGGCGCTAACGTGAAGCCCTGACTTTGAAGGCTGGCACAGTTGTATTTTCTATTTTCATAGAGGTCGCCGTTGCTATGGAAGAGGTAACCACCCCGCGTCGGACTGGAGCCGACGGAATACTGGCTGATGTCTCCCATCGTGAATATTTGATTGGCTTGGCCGGCGTTAACCAGACGTAAACCTTTCACGATGTCTGAAGCCTTTAATTTCTTTCTCATTTCAGATTGATAAATGGTGAGGGTTTAGCCACGGCTACCGTGGGCATTTCGCGCTCTTGCGTTTGTTTCGGGTGCCGTCCGTGGTGATGCAGGGCCAGCAGAAATAGCAGGGTCTTCAGCATCATACCAGGATGAGCCAAGCCACCGCGCTGCCCACCACCAGTAGCAGCTTCACAGCCGCCGCCAGCTTGCCCGCCGTGATGGCTGTCATCGGCTGCCAGGTATGATTCAGCCATTCATCGAAGGCCGCCGTGCTGCCCGAATAGTGCCAGGGCAGCCCGATGCGTAGGTTGAAGCTGATGTCGAACACCAGCGCCGTCATCGAACCCACCAGCACCAGCGCCAGCCCACAGGCCAGCCAGCTGCCCAGCACCGCCAGCACGATGCCCGCCACCAGGCCCGCCAACTCGGCCCGTTGCCGGAAGCCTACCGCGTGCCAGCGGCGGTTGCGGCTGTGGTCCAGCTCACCCATCACCACCACCGTGTTCAGCTCCCGGAAGCGCCGCGCCGCCAGCTCATCGCGGTGCGCCCACTCATCGGCCAGCACCGTGGCCACCCCTATCAGGATGGCCACTTGAATTAAGCCCATCATGCCCGTGCAGCGCGAATCACCCAGATAACAAACCAGGCAATGGTAGCCAGCACAATCGGCAGGCTCACATCGTGGCTCAGGCCAACGGTGAAGTAGATAATCATCATCACCGCCCAAATGAGCAGGATAATGATGGGCACAAGGGACAGCGGGCCAATCATGGCCACGCCTTTCGACTGGGGTTTTTCGTTGCTATTCGACATGGTTTTTGGGTTTGGGAAAAGTGAAAAAATGGGAAATCATCGCGCCTGGGCGGGGAGTCGAACCCCGCCTACGACCATCCAGGCTCCTGCTAAATCTTCTCGTATTCGCCTGGGAGCAGGCGCGTGGCCGCTTGCGGGCCTTGCACCCAGGTGTAGTGGCGCATCCGGGCCACCGGACTGGGGACAATGGCCCTGATTTCGCCCACCTTCATGTGGTTCTTGGGGCCGGCGCTGTGCACATCTTCCAGCAGCCGCACCCACCCCAGGCCGTTTATTTGCGTCGCTCCCATCGCCGGCTACTTAGTCAGCGTGATGATGAAGTCGTCCCCCTGCTTCACTTCCACCCCCAGCTTGCCCAGCTGCTTGGCCACTTCTGGCACCAGCTCCCAAGCCTGGATGATGCTCCGCCCGTTCACCGTCTCTTCGATGGCCGTGGGCAGGGCCTTGCGCACGACATTCAGGTACTTATCGGGCGACATATCGAGCGGGAAGTCCAGCTTCTTCAGCCCCAGGCGGAAACCGAATTCGCCGCCTTCTACCTTCAGCATTTTCTTGCCGCCAAAGGCCACCTGGTTGTTGTCAGCCCAATGGTTCAGGGCCATTTTCAAGGTGTCCAGCTCCTTGGTCAACGGCTCCATCGCGGCAGCCGCCTCGGCCTTTAGCTGGGCACGCTTGGCGTAGCGTTCCGCGTAGAGGCGCATCAGCTCCTGGGCTTCCTTGAGCGATGCCGCTACGACCGAAGCCGTGGCCATTTCTGGGGTGGTGGTTTGAGTTGTCATGTGGTTTGATTGGGGGTTAAAGGGGTTGAAAAAGGTTTTTGAGGGTCGTGAAAGCATTGTTTTGTTCGCGCTTAGCGGCCGTAAAAGCCTGCATCAACACGTCGTTTGGGTAGCGCCCGCGTTCGGCCAGGTGCTGGCAGTAGTCGCGGTACACCTGCTGGGTGTCCACGCCCCGGCTGTGCCATTCCAGCACGTCCAGCCGGCTGATGCGGGCCAGCAGCGCCCGGTCCTGGTTGGCCCACCGCTGCCGCCACCAGGCCCAGAATTCGGGTAGCGTCGCCAGCAACTGGGCATCTTCCGGCCCGCCCAGGTGCCCGCTCACTAGCAGGTTGGCCAGGTGCTCCTGGGCCAGGTCCACTTGCACGTCCATCACCTGCATCAGGCTCAGCTCCAGCCGTTCGCAGATGGCCAGTGTCAGCGTTTCAATTTGGGCTTTCGTGTTCATGGCCTTAGCTAAGAATCTGGTGAATAGGTGCGAAGAGTGGCGTTATCAAGCCATACTGCTGCATTTCTTTAAGCACCACCATCGCCTCTCCGATGGCCGCCAGCTCATCCCCTGCGAGCGTGATGACCAAGCCCTTCGCGCTTGCTGCCAGCAAGCGCGTTACCGTGCGTTTGTACACCCGTTTTAGCACCGCCCCCAGCATCACGTAGTAGAAGTAGGGCGCTACTTGTGCCGCTTGCCCGCGTAGCGGTGCGGTATTGTGGAGGCAGAGGGCCAGCACCTGGCACTGGCCTTGGCTCAATCGGAGCTGGTAACGCCCAGACTCGGTGCGCGATACCACGGGTTTAGCCTTATTCATTAGGCATCAGTTCTAACTGCCCCGTTTCTACCTTCTTCTTCGCCACAACATCGGCCGACTTATCCAGCCAGGGCATCACCTCGTAGGGCAGCGTCTGGGCGAAGCGACTATCACTCACGGCCACGCCCTTTTGCACGTAGGTTTTGATGTCCACCATGTAGCGCATCGCCTTCCCGTGGGCACCCAGCGGCTGTTTGCTGCCATCCTCCCAACTGATGATGATGAAGCTGATGTGCGGGAACGTCTCCACCAGGTACTGGTACTGGTCCATGCGCAGCTTCATGTACTGGGCCGAATCAATCACCACAAAGCGGGTCTTCTGGCGGGGCTTGCCAATCTTCTCCACCAGTTCCTCGTAGGTGTCGCGGTCGCCCAGCACAAAGCTGCCCGGCTTGCACTCGCCCACCTGGCACTGTTGCAGCACCTTCTGAATGCTGCGCCCCTCGCCCTGCTCCACCGAGTTGTAGTACACCCGCCCCAGCGCGCTCAGGGCCTTGCACAGCTTCACCACAAACGTGGTCTTGCCGTTGCCCGAAGGCCCCCACACCATCATCTTAAACCCAATTTCGGGCAGCCCAATGGCCGCTTCCATCGCCGGGCACAACGTGCGCCCGGCTTTCTTCGCCGCCGGCAAATCGTTCAGCGTCGAATACTTGTTGTTCAGAATTTCGTGAACGCCAATGCTCTTTCCCATGATTAGTTCTTTCGTTTAGCGCTGCGTTCCTGCTCTTGCAGGCGCAGCGAGCACGCCTTGCAAATGCCCGCCTGCCGGCCAATGGCCGAGAGGTTATTGTTCGTGTAGCGCGGTTTCAATCCGTCCGGCAGCGGGCCACCCTTGCGCCGCACCGTGCCCGTGAGCAGCACCGGCCCTTCGCACAAGGGAGCTTGCGCCACCAGCTCCGGTTCCAGCTCGTAGTAGTGGTACAGCTTCGTGGTGCTGTCCTGCACCCAACTGGTAAGCTGCACGGCTTCCAGCTCCAGGCTCCTGATAAAGCCCTGGCAGGTCCGTAGCCCCTGCTCAATGGCGGTTAGGGCGTAGTTCGTGTTCGTTTCCATTGCCCTACGCCGCTTTACCGTACAGTGCCTCGTCTGCCTTCCGCTGGTCCAGGGTGTCAAACAGCTCCCGGAAATCGGCCATCGTGTCGTACAGGTAGTCCTGTTCCTTCTTGCTCGTCACCCCGTAGGCCGGCCCAATCAGGGCAATATCCTCCCGGCTCAGCCGGGCCAGGTCCAGCCCGTTGGCCTTGCAGCGCGAATACAGCTGCGGGAAACACCCCGTCAGGTTGTTGGCCCGCTTCATCAGCGCGTCCCGGAAGTTGTTGGCCCCAATCAGCACCACCGCGCAGCGCTTCTTCACGTCGTCATAGAGGTCCTTAAGCCCCGCGAAACCACCCTCCGAGTTGCGCTTAAACAGGTTCTCCGCTTCGTCCACAATCAGCAGCGGATGCGTCATCGTCAGCAGCCGCTCCGCGATGGCCGTGCCGATGCGGTAGGGCGTGCCCTGGTCGTTGGCCCCAATGGCCCGCGCGATGGCCTGCATGAATTCCTTCTGGTTCATGTTGCGCTTGCCCCGCACCAGAAAGGTTTCCTTCGGGTTCTGCCGCACAAACTCCTCCGCCGCGAAGCTCTTGCCCGTGCCCTTCAGCCCGTCCACCAGGCACCACTGGTAGTTCACCTTCGCCGTCAGCAGCCGGTCTTGCAGCGCCAGAAAGTTGTCCGTCTCAAACACGTCCATCCGCAAGCCCAGCCCGTGCTGGAGCTTGAGAAACACCGCGTCCGAAATCTTGCCCGTGGCGGCCCCGCCCTGGGCGGGCACCGCGTTCCAGGCCCCTTTCAGAATGTAACCGATGTACGGCTCACTCTTGATGCCGCACATGGCGGCAATCTTGGCCCGGCTCACGCCGGCTTCCTGGTGCGCGTCCAGGTATTCCTGCACGCCCTTCGCAATTTGTCCCTTGAATTGTTCGGTAAGCATTAGATTTGGGGGTTAGAAAGTGGTAAAAAGGTTGAATTGAAGCCCGTCCTGGTTCCAGCCAGGGCGGGTTTTGTGCGTTTAATGGGCGCTTAACTGAAATCGTAGCCCTGTTCGCGGTAGGCTTTCATGCGCTCCCGCGCCAGTTGGCCGGCGTTTTTCTCCGGGGCCGCTGGCACCACCGGCACCGGCACCCGCATCCCCTGCTCGCGCAGCAGCGCATCGTCGTAGTAGTCCAGCTGCTGGGTCGCGGCCGGGCTTTGCAGCACGTAGCCGTAGCGGGTGTCGAAACCCTCCACCACGGTGGTCGTGAGTTCCGCCCCGCGCACCATCGCCCGCAATGCCGGCACGGCAATGCCCGCCGGTACGTCCAGGCCAAGCATCGCCGCCTGCATTTCCAGCTGCTTCCGGTCGATGCCCGCGCGCAGCTCGTCGCGCTGCTGCTCCTTCTGCCCCAGCAGCACCAGGTCGCCGTGCGTCTGTTCGGCCTTGGCCATTTGCACCCGCTGGCCTTGTTTCAGCGTCGTCAGGTACATATCCGTACCCGTGTCCTTCGCGTCCGTGAATCCGAAAATGGTCACCTCGCGCATATCCGTTTCGTCGTAGTACACGCGCACCTTCAGGCCCTTGCCCATCAAATGGGTGTAGCGATTGAAGGTGGGAAACTCGTACTCGTACACCTTCTTGGCCACCGTGATGCTCACCAGCGCGTGCCGCACCGTCGTCACCGTGTGCTGGCTCAGCAGCGTAGCCTGGCTCAGCGCATCCAGGTGCGGCGCTTCGGGGTTCAGGTCGGCTTGCAGGCGCTCCCACCGGCTTTGCCCGTTCCACTTCTCCAACGGCTGGCAGTTATAGAGCGCAATCAGCTTATTGATTTGCTGCACGCCCTGCTCCAGCGTTTCCGATACCACGGGGTTACTGGCGTAGTCCGGGTTGGGCTTGCGCTGGGGGTCGATGGACGTGATGTTCGTACCCTTCCAGTTTGGAATGGATTGCGTCAGCCGGTTCACCTCCTGTAGCAGGCGCTCCGCAAAGCGCGCTTTCGGGTTCGGGGCCTTGCCCCGCGGGTCGTTCGGCACCGGCTGCGTCACGTACTGGCAGGCCCGCGCAAACAGTTGCTTGGTATCGGCCGCCACGTTGCCCGAAAACCGGTCGCTCTCAATCTCAATGTAGCTTTTGCCCCCGAGCTGGCGCAGGTGGTTGCGGTACATGTCGCGCACCAGCAGCCCGTTTTCCACCAGCCCCACCGCGTAGCCCGTGATGGCTTCCGAGTGGTAGTCGAACACCGCCACCACCGTGAGCATCACCGTGGCCTTCGTTTTGCCCGCGCCCACGTTGGTGTAGAAGTCCACCGAGAAGCCGTCGTAGCCGCCCTTGCTCAGTGAGTAGGTCGGCCGCTCGCGGCGCTGGTGCGGCAGGTACTTGTCCAGGGCCGCGTGGCCGTCGCGCTCCCAGGCCGTATGCAGCCGCACTTCGTCGCGCTTCAAAAACGCCTTCATGCCCGACAGGCTCACCGGCTCCCGTTCTTCGTCCACACAGCGCCGGCAATAGCGCCGATACACCTCTTTAAGGTCGAATTTATTGCCACTTCCGGGGTTCATAAACAGGTAAATGATGGTGTTCGCGTGCCATTCCGCGCCATCTACCCGCGCGCCCAGCATCACGTTACCGGCATTCTCACTCTGTTTCTTGCCAATTTTCTGCGCATTGGTTAGGCCCGTGCGCTTCGGCACCAGCGTCAGCAGCGCCCGGCGGTTCGCCAGCACCTGCAACTGGTGCTGCGTCGCGCCCGCCACCTCGTTTGCCAGCACCTCCAGCGCCTTCGCAAACGCCAGCTCCTTCTGCTGGAGCACCCGCCCGTTGCCCACCCGCAGGCCATACAGCTTGCGCGGCTCCACCTCCGCCAGCACCGCCGCCCGCAGCTCATCCTTCTTGGCAAAGCCCAGCGTCCTCAGCTGCTGCTTCGTCTCGATGCGAGCTAACAGCCGCAGCCAGCCGGCCGCTTGCGTCAGCTCCGCCGCCTTCACTTCCACGCTGGCATCCGGCGTATTCGTCAGCCCCGCCTGGGTGAAGAAGAAGTTGTAGTCCAGCGCGTTCACCGACTTCTCATGCAGAATAGTCAGGCCCGCGCCGGCCATCGACAGCTCCGCCGCCTTTAGCTGCGTTTCCTCCAGTCTGAGCTGAGCCAGTAGCTCAGCTCAGACTGGAGGAATACCATACTTGCGGATGGTGGTACCCGGAATAGTTTCGTAGTTAATCAGCGCCCGACGCTTATCGGTGGGGTCGTCCACGTAGCTCCAACTGCTGGTACCAGTGTCACGGTGCCGCCATAAGCCCTGCCAAACAGAGCGCTCAGGCACTCCATAAGCTACCAATTCGGCCACTGTCAGACGCAAAATATTGCCCGTAAATATCATTTGCCAGCCTCCTCTGAAGTGGCCTGGCTCTTAACTGCCAGTAATTCCTTGCGCTCATTCAGCAGTTCTACAAAAAGTCGCAAAATGCTCGCGTTCTGACGACGGCCGGCAACCACGGCATACACCGTTTTTGTGGACTTTCCAGCCTTTTCGGCGACCGTCTGCCAGTCTCCACGCCGTGCCTCTAGGGCAATTCTTGGGCGGATGTCGTTCGCGTCATACATATTTGTAGCATCTAAGTGCTACAAATGTATACGCAAAAAACTTACATATCAATGAATCATGTAAGTTTTTTGCGTACTTAAAATAATACTAATGAATACAGAGCCACGTTTTGAGATTAGCCGGCGCTGGCTGGAATGCGTGGACCTGCTTATAAAAAGTGGCATAATTGGCACTTATCGCGCTTTTTGCGATGCCATCGGCGTAGCACCTCAGAGCCTAAATGATATCAAAAAAGAGCGCCGTGCCGTCACTTTAGAGATGATTTACGCTACGTGTGATACTTATCCAGTCGGTTTAACCTATCTCATTCAGGGCACTGGCCCCAGGTTAACGGCCCAAATTGTAGAGGGAAATGTAGAGGTAATTGTAGAGGTAAACCGGGAAAACAAAATCAATCCTACAAATTCACTTCTACAATCAACCCGCACCGAGTTCATTGTTGCCACCCAGGACACCCACGGCAATCCTACCTACTCCGTCATCAACCACAAGGCCGCCGCCAACTACCTGGGCAGCTACCAATCGCAGGAATACTACCAGCACCTGGGTGCCGTCACGCTGCCCCAGGTGCTGGTAGGCTCCCGCAAGCAAGGCATCTTCTTCCAGATAGAGGGCGACAGCATGACCCCCAAATTCCACCACGGCGACTGGGTAGCCTGCACCCTCCTAGACCGGGGCGAATGGTCCCAGGTGCACGATTTAGACTGTTATGTAGTCGTCAGCGCCCCCTACGGCATCCAGTTCAAGCGCGTCAAGAACCGCCTCGCCACCCACGGCTTCCTTCGCTGCAAATCCGACAACCGCCGCCACCGCTCCTTCAACATCGAAGAAGACGACCTCCTTCAACTCTTCCGTTTCGTGCTCCACGTTTCCCCCGACGCCAGCAACCCCGACGATGCCCTCTACCAAAAGGTAGACCACCTCGAAGACACCACCACCGACCTCCGCGAAATGATGGAACAGCTCCAGGAGCAAATGCAGTCGTTAAGTGGCACCAAAACGCCCAAAAAACCCAAAGAAAAGGCCCATTAAACGCCATTTAAGCAGCGTTCAACAGGCCAATATTCCGGTTTGGGTAACCTTTGCCGCCAGTTGAGGGGGCAGAATTAACCTTAAATAGTCATAAGTAGTCGGACATAAGTATTCGGTAGTAAGACCCAATGTTAAATCTTGATTGACAGCACTTTGATGTCTGACTACTGACTACTTAATACTGGCTACCTACTTACCACATTAATTCAATGCTCACTAAATACCCCGTTTTGCATTCGCTTATCTCCACCGGGAAGGTCGCCGACTTTGTCGAGACGATTTTGGGATTGGGGGCGGCACGGGTGTCGGCTTATGTGTGCTTTGCCAACGTGCATATGCTGATGGAGGCCGAGCGCGACCCGGATTTTGGGCGGATTTTGAACGCCGCCGATGTGGCCGCACCCGATGGCAGCCCGGTAGCGGCGGCGGTGCGCTGGTTTCGGGGGCCGGCCCAGAAGCGGATGGCGGGCATGGATTTGCTGCCCGAGCTGCTGCGTGTGGCTGCCGAGCGGGGGCAGTCGGTGTATTTCTACGGCACCACGGTGGGCGTATTGCAGGGCATGGTAGACCGGGCCCGGCGCGAGCTGCCCACCCTGAAAATTGCCGGCGTGTGCGCCCCGCCGTTCCGGCCCCTCACCGAAGCCGA
>JAYULN010000757.1:0-7259 GCA_043763525.1 Hymenobacter sp. | reverse complement strand
GGCGCACATCAACCTCATTATTAAGCGGCTGGAGGAAAAATTTGGCCTCGACGACGTGCAGGCCACCCTCGACCCGCACCTGACCTACCAGCTGGCGGGAGTTAAAAAGTTGAGCTCGCTGAAAAAGGTATTGGCCGAAGTAGCGGCCACCACGCCCCCGTTTCCGGCCTTTACCACCGGGCTGGGCGTGTTTCCGGGCGCGCGGCCAGTCATCTACATCCCCGTGCTGCGTTCCGATGCGCTCAATGCCCTGCACCACCGGATACTGGCCGCCACCGCGCCGCTGTGCCTGCGCACCGACCGGTTCAGCACTCCCGATTGCTGGCTCCCGCACATCTCCCTGGCCCTGCACGACACCACGCCCGACCTCCTCGGCCCCGTGCTCCGCTACCTCAACAAGGAAACCTATAACATGCACATTGTCATCGACAACATTGCCATTCTACGGCAGGAAGGCGGGCAGTTTGTGCGGGAGGAAGTATTTATGATGGGGGAGGAGGAGACGGTTGCAGCCCGCCGGGCCGGCCCAGCGGCTAAGGGCCTCACACCGTGGGCGGAATCTGGGTGCTTTCGTCCAGGCTCTGCCATAAATACTTGCAGGCCAGGGTGCGATGTGGCCGCCAGGCTTCGGCAATCATCAGCATCCGCTTTTGCAGGGCGCGGCCGGTTTCTTCCAGGCCGTAGTGCCGGCGCATGGCATTCTGCACGCTCAGGTCGCCTTCCGAAAACACATCGGGCTGGTCGAGGGCAAACATTTGCAGCATCTGGGCCGTCCAGCGGCCCACGCCCCGAACGGCGGTGAGGTGCTGCGTAAAATCTTCTTCCGAAAGGCTGGTGAGGTGCTCGTAATCGAGCAGGCCGCGCTCGTTGTACTCGGCAATGGCCTTGAGGTAG
This sequence comes from Hymenobacter sp., assembly GCA_043763525.1. GTDB lineage: Bacteria > Bacteroidota > Bacteroidia > Cytophagales > Hymenobacteraceae > Hymenobacter. The sequence goes on along the minus strand of JAYULN010000757.1, from coordinate 6,365 downwards.
CCGGCCTTCTGGCGCGAGAGGCCGGCGGCCCGCAGTTCGTCCTCGCTCAGGCGCAGCAGCTCGCGTGGCTCGGGGTAGCCCTCGGGCGGAAACAGGGCCTGAAACCGTTTCCAGATGGCCGCCGCCGCCTTGGTCGAAATCTGCTGGCTGACGATGGCGCGCAACAGCGCCAGGTACAAATCTTCGTGGGGCCGGGGCTGGATAGGGCGACCCCGCGCAATAATGCCGCCCAAAATCGGGTCGGCGGCCGCAAGGTGTTCGATGGCGGCATTGTTCAGCATGAATCAGCGGGGAGAGAGGTGCGTAAAAAGGGCCTTATTCAGTAAGTCTTGGGGGTCGACGGGAATCAGAATGATGTCGAGCACCTTCGCCGGTGGGGGAGAGGCGCACGCCGGCCAGGTTGCCCCCAAACACGGCCCCCGTGTCGATGTACGAGGCGTTGCTTTCGCGGTCAATACCGGGTCGCGGTCGTTTGTCGGCGTGTGGCCCACTACTTGCAGCTGCGGGAGCTGCCGCAAGGGCCCGCGCCGCCACAGAATGCCGTCGGAGCTGTCGCGGTCCATGGCCACGGCCCAGCGGAATATCGGCCAGGCCGGCGTGGCTCACCAGAACGTGGCCGTTTTGCCACAGCAGCGGCCGGCTTTCCAGCCAGGGCAGGTGCCCGGCCAATAATTTGGGTTGCAGCTTATACTGGTCCGTTGTGCTGCGGCCATCCCACTTTAGCCAGCTGGGGTAGGGGCCGAGGGGGCCGAAATCGTGCAGCAAGGCATCTTCGTGGTTGCCCATCAAGAAGGTAGTCGAATCGGGGTACTGCTCATGCAGCCGCCGGGCCAGCTCCACGGTTTCGGGAATGTGGCCCCCCGGTCCACCAGGTCGCCCACCTGGATGAGGTGCTCGGTGGCTGGGTCCCGGTGCGTCAGTAGCTCACTGAATGTGTGGAAACACCCATGCACATCGCCGATGATAAACAGATTCATAGCTGGCCAAACCCAATTATTGAAATCACGAAATCCAATCCGTCCAGCCCCAAGCCATTCCCTCAATTACGCCTTCACCAACTCACTCATGGCCAAAGCCGCCTCAATCCGGCTCACCATAGCATCGTCCACATCCAGGTGCGTCGCGAAGCGAATCCACTGCGGCCCGAAGCTACTGGCCCGGATGCCCTGCCGCTCCAGCGCCGTCAGAAACGCGGCCGCCGGCTGGCTATCGTGCAGCCGGAAGATGACCAGGTTGGTTTCCGGGGCCAGCACTTCGGCCACGTAGGGCTGCTGGCGCAGCACCCCGGCCAGGCGGGCGGCGCGGCGGTGGTCGTCGGCCAGGCGGGCCACGTGGTTTTCGAGGGCATAGAGGCCAGCGGCGGCCAGGTAGCCGGCCTGCCGCCACCCGCCGCCCATCACCTTGCGAATGCGCTTGCATTTTTTAATAAAATCGGCCGAGCCCAGCAGCACCGAGCCCACCGGGGCCCCCAGCCCCTTGCTCAGGCACACCGAAATCGAGTCGAACCACTGCCCGTAATCCTCGCTGCGCTGCCCGGTGGCCACCAGGGCGTTGAAAATGCGTGCCCCATCCAGGTGTCGGGCCAGCCCGTGCCGCTTCGCCACTCCGCTGATGGCGGCCAAATCTTCCGGCGCGTAGCAGCTGCCGCCGCCTCGGTTGTGGGTGTTTTCGAGGCACACGAGGCGGGTGGTGGGGTAATGCACATTCTCGGGCCGGATGGCGGCCTCTACCTGCGCGGCCGTGAGGCGGCCCCGCTCGCCGGCCAGCAGCGCCACCGAAGCCCCCGAATGGAAGGCAATGCCGCCCACTTCCCACAGGTACACGTGGGCCGTTTGCTCGCAGATAACTTCGCTCAGCGGCTCGGTGTGGGCCTTGATGGCAATCTGGTTGGTCATCGTGCCCGAGGGGCAAAACAGGCCGGCTTCCAGGCCAAAGCGGGCGGCCGCGACTTCTTCCAGCCGGCGCACGGTGGGGTCTTCCTCGTACACGTCGTCGCCGACGGGGGCCGCGAACATAACCGCCAGCATGGCCGGCGTGGGCCGCGTCACGGTGTCGGAACGGAGGTCAATGATGGGCAGGGTGGCGGAAGCAGCGGTCATCGAAGCAAAAATTTAGGAAAGGATAGAGACGATAAAAGGAGATTGGATTGGGGCAAGCCAGGCAGCAACATTACCGTCCGTGGCCAGGGCAAAAGTAGCGCCCGAACCGGTGGGCGGGCTACGCCGCCAAATGCATAGTAATTCAGCAAAATGCCTCCTGGGCTTGCACTTTCAAAATGAAAGCCTTAGTTTTGCCTTCCGTTTCGTAAGCTCTAGACTTTAACCAATCCGGCACCATGTCCGTTACCCGCCTCAAGCGCAAGCACCGCAAGAACATTGCCCGTGCCAACAATAAGAAGAGCATCATCAAGGAGTTGCTCCGCACGCCCGTCCTGAAAAACGTGGATTTGGAAGAGTTGAAGTCGCGCTTCACCACCGCCGCTGCTCCTGCCAAGGAAGCTCCCGTTGCCGCCAAAGCAAAGAACGCCGACAACGCTGAGGCGTTCGACGCGGCCGATGCCGTGACGAAGCCCGTGAACACCGACGGCCAGCAAGGCGAGCACCCCAAGTCCGAAATCGCGCTGTAAGGCTTTTCGCTGACGTTGCCGGCAAAGCGGAGCAATCTGTGCCAATTCTTCGGCGACCAAGCCCTAAGATAGAACGAGCCCCGTATCCTGTTTCACAGGTTGCGGGGCTTGTGGGTTTCGGCTCCGTGCGCTGGGGGCTCCGGTCTGACCGGTTGAAGAACCACCGACTTCGTTCCCACAACAACCGTTCAGACCGCATGGGGCGGTCAGGCCGGAGCCCCCAGCGTGTGCTTACCTACTAACTGATGGCCTCGCCTAGCCCGCCCGCTTGCCCAACTCCACCACCTGCAAGTCCACCACCTTGCCGGCCTCGATGCCGAAGCGCAGCAGCGTGCGCACCTGATGAAACCCGTGCCGGCCGGCCGCGCCGGGGTTCAGGTGCAGCAAGCCGGGCTTGGGGTCCGGCATTGCCCGCAAAATGTGCGAGTGACCGGTGATAAATAGCCCCGGCCGGGCGGCGGCCAGCAGGGGCCGGGCCGCCGGGGCGTAGTGGCCGGGGTAGCCGCCAATGTGCGTCATCAACACTCGTAATCCCTCAACTTCAAAGTCTTGCACCAAGGGCTCGGTCCGGCGCACGTCCGTGCCATCGATATTGCCGTACACGCCCCGAAAGCCCGGCGCTAAAGCCCGCAATTCGTTCACCACACGGGCATCGCCGAAGTCGCCGGCGTGCCATATTTCGTCGCAGCCGCGCAAATGGTGCGCAATTCGCTCGTCGAAGTAGCCGTGGGTGTCGGAAAGTAAGCCAATGCGTTTCATGGCACAAAGATGTGGTGGCCCGGCAAATCGGGCGGTTCCCGTATCTTGCAGCCGCTGCCCAGAACTGCTCAATTCATTCGTTTTCCGACCCTGGCACCTCCCACTGCCCGTCATCATCTTCTCAATTCGCTTTTTCCGATGAATATTTTCATCAACGACATTCCGCTGGTCATTAAAAAGCTCAGCGAAAAAGTGTACAAGCACAAGTTCGACCTGATTCTCAGCCCCGACGACGACTTTACGTCGAAGGACTTGGTGGGTGATGTGCTGGTGCGCGACGCTGGCCCCCTGTTCGTCGACCGCCTGCTGCGCCTGATGGAGGTGAAGAAACTGAAAAAGCTGAAGTCGCTGACCATGCTGGTCAAAAAGAAAAAATTCATCACCTTGCACTTCAAAGACCAGTTCAAAATTGCCAAAGCCGGCGGCGGGCTGGTGGTGAAGGGCGACCAGGTGCTGATGATTTACCGCCTCGGCAAGTGGGACCTGCCCAAGGGCAAGCTCAAGAGCGACGAGGACCAGGCCGCTGGGGCCCTGCGCGAAGTGGAAGAGGAAACGAATATCAAGCTGGAGCTTGGCGAAGAGCTGCCCAGTACCTGGCACAGCTACGCCTACAAGGGCAACAAAATGCTGAAGAAAACCAGTTGGTACCTGATGAAGTGCCTCGATGACACCCTGATGAAGCCTCAGACTGAGGAGTATATCGAGGAAGTGCGCTGGATGTCGCCCCAGGAGGCCTTGGTCAAGTTGGAGGACTCCTACGCGTCCATCGCGCTGGTAGTGCGGCACTACCTCACCAACATGGCTGGTAAGCCCGCCAAAGAGGCTCCAGCTGCCGGGAAATAGCAGTATCTTGCGGCTTGTGCGGCCAATTTTAGTTTTGCTTTGCGTGGTGGCCATGGTGGTGGCCATGGTGGTGGTGAGCAGTTCGTGTTCGGGCACCCACGACAGCCACCCCGACCGGGCCACGCCCGCTACGGCCGCCCCGGTGCGCAACTTGCCGCAGGTAGATGTGCCCAGCCTGCTGCATTTGTCAATTGATGAGATTAGCCATCGGCTGGGGCCGTGCCTGCGCCTGCCCGTGGGGTTTGTCGACCCCGTGGTGGCCCCGCTGGCGCAGCGCAACGAGCCCCTGGATTCGGCCGCGCTGTTCCGCAGTAAGGGCCTGGCCCTGGTGGCTGCCTACAACAACCGCACCCGCCGGGTGAGCGACCTGCTGCTGCTCGGCACCGACGAAATGGAGCTAATGCACCGCGCCCAGCTTCAGCTTAGCGCGGCCAACTACTTGGTACTGCCCGTGTTTCAGGAACGGCACCCCACCCAGCTGCTGGGCCTGCGGGTGCTGGCTACTACGCTGGCCGAGTAGCCTGCGGCGGCAGCGCGAAGGGCAAGAATGCGTCGACATTGCCGCCAAAGCGGTGAATGTCGCGGATAATGGTGCTGCTGATGGCACTAAGCGTGGGCGAAGTGAGCAGAAACACCGTTTCCAGGTCGGAGTTGACGTGCTGGTTGCCGTAGGCAATGGGTTTTTCGTACTCGAAATCGGGGCTGTTGCGCAGGCCCCGCAGGAGATATCTGGCCCCGACTTCGCGTGCAAACTCCGCCGTTAGTCCCTTAAACGTCCGCACCGAAACCTGGGGCTCGTCCCGAAATACCTCGGCAATCAGCGCCTGCATTTGCTCGACGGGCAGGTAGCGCTGCTTGCTGCTGTTGGTGCCAATGGCCACAATCACTTGGTCGAACAAGGCTGCCCCGCGCCGCACCACATCGAGGTGCCCGTTGGTAAAAGGGTCGAACGAACCGGGAAAAAGGGCAATGTGGGACATGAGGAAAGGGGGATTGTAAAATTTAAATTATAAGTAAATGATTTTTAGGTGATTGATTGTTTACGATTGGCAATAATATACGTGTGAACACCATATTATTGTAACAACTTCGGATTTTATCCGTCTCTTTACACCAGAACCTAGCCACTGGTGTCATGTCCCTCCCGTTCAAAAGCCTGCTAGATTTGGTGAAAGCGTTTCCCGACGAGGATACGTGCTTCACCCACTTGGAACAACTTCGCTGGGACGGCGAGGTTGTTTCGCCGTTTGATGCCGCCAGCAAAGTATACAAGTGTGCGGGCCACAAGTTCAAGTGCAAGAACAGCAACCGCTACTTTACGGTCAAGACGGGCACCATCTTCGAGGACACCAAGATACCGCTGGTGAAGTGGTTCATGGCCCTTTACATCTTCTCGTCGCACAAGAAAGGCATCTCGTCGCACCAGTTGGCCCGCGACATTGACGTAACCCAAAAAACAGGATGGTTTCTGCTGCACCGCCTACGCTACGCCTTCAAGCACCCCAGCTTTCAATTGATGATGGAGGGAGTGATTGAGGTGGACGAAACCTACGTAGGTGGGAAATAGGGGAACAAGCACGCCAGCAAGAAAAAGGAAGGGAATCAGGGCCGCAGCCTGAAAACCAAAGCAGCAGTATTTGGCATGTTGGAGCGCGGCGGGCACGTAATCGCTCAAGTAGTTCCATCGGTTGATGCCGAAACATTGCTGCCAATCGTTGAGGAAATCGTAGAGGTTGGCGCTACCATTGTGAGCGATGAATACCAAGTGTATCAGAAGGTCGCCGGGGAATACACCCACGAATACGTGCGGCACAGCGCCAAAGAGTATGTGAAGGGGAAAGCGCACACGAACGGACTAGAGGGCTTTTGGAGCCACTTCAAGCGCATGTACGACGGGGTATACCACAACATGAGCACGGAACACTTGCAGGCATATGTAAACGAGTTCGCTTTGCGGTGGAACACTCGGCGCTCGGCCACATCTGACCGTTTCAACTTGATATTGGGCAACATTGCCGGACGGTTGACTTACAAGACGCTAAGTAGGTAGCCAGTATTAAGTAGTCAGACATCAAAGTGCTGTCAATCAAGATTTAACATTGGGTCTTACTACCGAATACTTATGTCCGACTACTTA
>JAYULN010000756.1:0-7262 GCA_043763525.1 Hymenobacter sp. | reverse complement strand
GGTCGGCCTCGGCGGTGGCGGCGGGGCTGCTGCCCTTTGCCCTGGGCACCGAAACGCTGGGCTCCATCATCAGCCCCAGCACGGCCTGCGGCACCACGGGCCTGCGCCCCACCTACGGCCGCGTGAGCCGCGCCGGGGCCATGGCCCTGAGCTGGAGCATGGACAAAGCCGGCCCCCTGGCCCGCACCGCCGAAGACTGCGCCCTGGTGCTGGCCGCCCTGTGCGCCGCCGGCCCCGATGCCCGCGACCCCGCCACCATGCTCGCCCCCAACCGCTTCCGCTACGCCTTCGGCCTCAACCTCAAAAAGCTGCGCGTGGGCTACGTGAAAGCGGCTTTCGACCAGGATTACCCCACCAAGGCCAACGACCAGGCCACCCTGGAAGTGCTGCGCCAGATGGGCGTGCAGCTGGTGCCGATTGAGCTGCCCGCCATTGCGCCCGGTGCGCTGCGCTTCGTGCTCACGGCCGAGGGCGCGGCGGCCTTCGACGACCTCACCCGCTCGGGCCGCGACGGCCAGATGGTGCTCCAAAACCGCTCGGCCTGGCCCAACACCTTCCGCTCCTCGCGCTTCATTCCGGCCGTGGAGTACCTACAGGCCCAGCGCGTGCGCAACCTGCTCATCGAGCAGCTCGACGAGCGGCTGAAGGGCTTCGATGCCTATATCGCCCCGTCCTTCAGCCCCAACCTGGTGCTCACCAACCTCACCGGCCAGCCGGCCATCGCCATTCCCAACGGCTTCACGGCCGCCGGGCTGCCCACCACCATCACCTTCATGGGCCAGCTTTATGAGGAAGGCACCCTGCTGGCGCTGGCCAAAGCGTATCAGGATGCTACTGATTTTGAGGAGAAACACCCGGCGCTACCGTAGCCCCGGCCTTGGCAGCAATGGTACCGGCTGTCGCTGTTTTACGGCAATATCGTCGGCAAGCTGCCGTTGCCCAGCGGGCAATGCGGTACTTTGCAGGTAAATGCTTGACTTTATTCCTCTGCCCTTGCGGCTTATAAAGGTTCTTCTGATGCTGGCATTGGTGCTGTGCGGAGAGCTGCTGCTAGCGCAGCCGATTACGCTGCCAATGTACACCGATGCCGGCGGCCGCTACCAGCTAAGCTACCCCGCCACCTGGCAGCTGCGCCCGCGTGGGGCCGCCGGGACCGAGGCGGCCTTTGCCCCGGCCGGGGCCACCGGGCCGGCGCTGGCCACGCTCGCCATGCGCCCGCTGCCCGACAAGCAGACCGACCGCCGCCTGACCACCGGCAGCCGCCCCGATTCGGTGCTGCGCCGCATCCGGCAGCTACCCGAGGTGCAGGTGCTTGATTTTGGCCCCCACGATGCCGGCAGCTACGAGGAGCTGCGCTACGACTACACCTATCACCCGGCAGGCCCGGCCCCGGTCCGCACGCACGTAGTGGGGCGGCAAATATGGCGCGGCGGCTACGAGCTGCGGCTGGAATACCGGGCCGGGACCAACCTCGACGGCCGTTACCTGGCCGAGGCCCGGCAGCTGATCGGCTCCTTCGCTTTTACGCGGGTGCCCTGGCCCAGCCGCCGCTACGCCGACCAGCTGTGCGATAATAAGATGTACGGCATTGCGGCCCTGCGCCAGTACGACGGGCACTGGGAGGACGACTGCCGCACGATTCATGAGTTTTCGGTGGCCGACGCCACCGCGCCGCCAGTGGTGCATCGCCGGGTGCTGCCCTTCCAGTCGTACGCCCTGGCCAAGGGCTTCGATAACTGCCTCTACACCGTAACCAAGGCTCCGACCGATGCCCCCGAGCGCGTGTATCGCTACGACCCGGCCACGCGCCAGGGCGGCTACACCAGCTGGCAGCTGCCGGCGCAAGGCCCCGAAAACGTGTGGATTTCGGCCGCCACCGACGACCACGGCAACCTGTACTTCCTCACTTCCGATGCCAACCAGCTGGTGAAAGTCAGCCCCTTCGACGGCCAGGTAACCGTGCTCTGGACCGCCGACCCCCTGCGCAAGGCCCCGTACTTTCCCTACATCGGCTTTGCCAGCGCGGGCACCCACGGCAACTTTTGCCTCGACGATGCCCACACCATGTACCTCGTGTACAGCACCGATGGCTCGCTGCTGAAGATAGACCTGGGCACCCGCCAGCCCGCCCCCGCCACCATGCCCCTGAGCGGCCTGCCCACCCGCGGCGGCTACAGCGACCTGCTGATGCAGAACGATGCCGCCGGCCGCCGCCGCCTGTACCTGGCCGGCCCGCGGGCGCTGTACCAGGTCGATTTGGCGCGGCACCAAGCCACCCGCGTGCGCGGTGGCACCTACACCGACCTGGCCGGCTGCAACCTGTTCCGGGTGGTGCGGCCGCCCGCGCCCACGCCGCCGCCGGCCACCACCGCCACCTGGCAGGGCCGCGTGCTGGACGCGGCCACCTCCCGGCCCCTGCCCGATGCCCAGCTGCGCCTCGACCAGGCCGGCGGCGCGGGCACGGCCGTGCTGCTCAACACCCTGGGCAATTTTGCCTACACCACCACGCCCGGCCGCGCCTACGAATACCACGCCCAACACCCCGGCTACTTTGCCACCGACAGCACCTGGCTGGTAGCGCCCGGCCCGCTGGTGCGCGACATTTTGCTGCGGCCCCTGAATGTGGGCACCACCTTGCAGCTGGCCAACGTGCGATTCGAACAAAGCCGGGCAATACTGCTGCCCTCGTCCTTCGCGGCCCTCGACAAACTGGTGAATCTGCTGATTGACAACCCAAGCCTGACCATTGAGCTGCGCGGCCACACCGACAACGTGGGGCCGCCCGAAAGAAACGTGGTGCTCAGCCAGCAACGCGTAGCCGCCGTGCAGGCCTACCTTGCCGACCACGGCGTGGCCCCCACGCGCATCACGGGGCGGGGTTTGGGTGGGGCCGAACCCATTGCCAGCAACGCCCGGGAAGCTACGCGCCAGCTCAACCGCCGGGTCGAATTCCGGATAACCAGCCTGCAATAGGGGCGGATGACATGCCCCGCCTGCTGATGCAGCCCACCGTAATTTTGCCGCTTATCCCCGCCATGTCCGTGCTTCCACCTGCTCTCCTCGCCCAGCTCGCACCCACCGCCGCCGACCCGCGCCCGGTGCTGCTCACCATTGCCGGCCCCACGGCCGTGGGCAAAACGGCCCTGTGCGTGCAGCTGGCCCAGCAATTCCGCACCGAAATCGTGTCGGCCGACTCGCGCCAGTTTTTCCGCGAGCTGAGCATTGGTACCGCCAAGCCCACCCCCGCCGAGATGCAGGGCGTGCCCCACCATTTCATCGACAGCCACAGCATTGCCGGGGATTACAGCGCCGGCCGCTTTGCCACCGACTGCCAGGCCGTGCTCGCCGGTTTATTTCGGCAGCACCCGCTCGTCATCCTCACCGGGGGCTCGGGGCTGTATGTGCAGGCCGTAACCGACGGACTGGACGAGCTGCCCACCGTGCTGCCCGAAGTGCGTGCCCAATTGCACGCCGAGCTGGCCGCCCACGGCCTGCCGCACCTCGTAGCCGAGCTGGCCGAAACCGACCCCGTGGCCCACGCCCGCATCGACCAGCAAAACCCCCAGCGCATAGTGCGCGCCCTGGAAATCACCCGCGCCACCGGCCGGCCGTTTTCCAGCTTCCATACCGATGGCCCGCCGCCCGAAAACCCACTCTTCCGCAACGTGAAAGTGGCCCTCACCCGCGAGCGGGAGGAACTCTACCGGCGCATCAACCTACGCGTGGAGTACATGCTGGCCGCCGGCCTGCTCGCCGAAGTGCGCGCCCTGCTGCCCTACCGCCACCACCACGCCCTGCAGACCGTGGGCTACCAGGAAATTTTTGGCTACCTCGACGGTGATTATGACTGGGCCGAGGCCGTGCGCCTGCTCCAGCGCAACACCCGCCGCTACGCCAAGCGCCAGCTAACGTGGCTGCGGCGCGACCCGGCGTATCAGTGGGTGGAACTGGAGGAGAATCCGAGCAAGTAGAACGTCATGCTCATCTGGTGTCCGCGCAGTCGAAGCATCTCTACCGGAGTAGTAAATCTGATTACTTACGCGGCAGAGATGCTTCGACAAGCGGACACCAGATGAGCATGACGTTCTGTTAACAGCTGCTCAGCCGTTACACGCTCAGGATTTCCACCATCCGCATAAAGCTCTGGTTAATCAGCTTTTTCTTGTTGATGGTATCGACGAACGGGGTGTAAACCAGCTTTTTATCCACAATTCCGGCCATTACATTCTTCATGCCGTTCATCAGGCCTTCTACGGCGGCAATGCCGATTTGGGAGCCTAGCAGGCGGTCGGCCGCCGTGGGCGAGCCGCCCCGCTGAATGTGGCCGATAACCGTGACGCGGGTGTCGAGCTGCGGAATGGCTTCCTTCACGCGGGCCGCCACCTGGGTGGCGTTGCCCTCCTCGTCGCCCTCGGCCACGATGACGATAAACGACGTTTTGGAGCGCTGCCAGCCCGTTTGCAGGGTCTCAATCACCACGTCGACGCTCATCTGGGTTTCGGGAATCATCACGATTTCGGCCCCGCCCCCAATGGCGCACGGAATGGCGATGTAGCCCGAGTCGCGGCCCATCACTTCCACAAAAAAGCAGCGGTCGTGCGAGTCGGCCGTATCCCGAATTTTGTCGATGCAGTCGAGCGCCGTGTTCACGGCCGTGTCGTAGCCAATGGTGTAGTCGGTACCGTACAGGTCGTTGTCGATGGTACCCGGCGCGCCCACGGTGGGAATGCCAAACTCCTCCTCAAAAATCATAGCCCCGGTGAAGGTGCCGTTGCCGCCGATGGCCACCAGGCCCTCGATGCCGTTGTTCACCAGCTGGTCGAAAGCCTGCTGGCGGCCTTCCTTGGTCATAAATTTCTGGCTGCGGGCCGATTTCAAAATAGTGCCGCCCTTCTGCACCGTGTTTGATACCGAGGCCGAATCGAGGCGCACGAATTCGCCCTTAATCATGCCACTGTAGCCGCGCATGATACCATAAACTTCAATGCCGTGATAGGTTGCCGTGCGCACCACTGCCCGGATGGCCGCGTTCATGCCCGGCGAATCGCCCCCACTGGTAAAAACTCCAATTCTCTTCATCTGACCTTTCGTAATGCGAGCGGGCGCGCAAATTGCACCCAAACCTGGCAAAGTTGGCGAAAGGAATGCAAACCCTCACCTTTAGCGCCGAAATAGTCGCAACGGGATGTTATCTTTTTTACGATTTGCGTAGTTATACGAGTAGCAACTACCCAAATTTCCGTGTACCTTACTTCCAAAATTGGTCGGCAGCCGGCTAATCCATTATCCACCACTTAATTCCCACGTTCTATGTTCGGATTTTTCGAAAATGAGCAGGCCAAAAAAATAAAGGGGCACCTGCTGAATCTCGCGGCCCTGGCCAAAGCCGATGGCCACATCGACGCGCGGGAAATGAGCTTTATCCTGGCCGTTGGCAAGAAGAACGGCATCAGCTCGGCCGATGTGCAGGCACTGGTATCGGGCTCGAAAGGTGCCAGCAACGACCTGCCCACCAACGACTCCGAGAGGTTCGACCAGATTTTCGACCTCGTCGATATGATGCTCGCCGATGGCGTGGTGGACGAAACCGAGATGGATTTCTGCATCATGATGGCCGAGAAGCTGGGCTTCCGCAAGGCCATTGTGGGCGTGCTGGTGCGCAAAATCTCGCAGGGCGTGAAGGACGGCCTGACCCGCGAGCGCATCAAAGACGAAAGCAATGCTTTCCTGAATTACAACGAACTGCCGGTACGGTAGCCTCAGAACGACCAGAACGTCATGCTTATCTGGCGTCTGCGGAGCCGAAGCATCTCTACCGGGGAAGTAATTAATTACTCTCGTAATAGAGATGCTTCGGCTCCGCGGATGCCAGATAAGCATGACGTTCCTTTTTCACTTAAATATTAACGACCCAAAACGGCTTCAATAGCCCGCAGCAGCGCCGCGCAGGCCTCGTCAATCTCCGCCTCGTTGATGGTGAGCGGCGGGGCCAGGCGCAGGGAGTTGTCGCAGAACAGGAACCAGTCGGTCAGAATGCCTTCGTGCTCCAGGGCGTAGTCGATGATGGGTTTGAGCACGGGGAAGGAATCAAACTCTACCGCCAGCAGCAGCCCGCAGCCGCGCACGGCCCGGATGGCCGGGTGCCGCAGCTGCGCCCGAAACCGCGCCGCCTTGGCGGCCACGCCCTCGGCCAGCTTTTCATCCTGCATCACTTGCAGCGTGGCCAGGGCCGCCGCGCAGCTCACCGGGTGCCCCCCAAAGGTGGTGCAGTGCCCCAAAATCGGGTTGGTTTTGAAGCCCGACATAATTTCGGTGCTCGAAATAAACGCCCCAATCGGCATGCCGCCGCCCATGCCCTTGGCGCAAACCAGAATATCAGGCTCGATGCCGAACTGCTCGAAGGCCCACATGGTGCCCGTGCGCCCGTAGCCGCACTGAATCTCGTCGAGGATGAGCAGGGCACCCACTTCCCGGCAGCGGCGGCGCAGGGCCGGCAGGTAGTAGGGCGTGGGCACGCGCACGCCGGCCTCGCCCTGCACGGTTTCGATGACGACGGCGGCCGTGCGCTCGGTGATGAGATACAAATCGGAAAAATCGTTGTGGCGGATGTGGCGCACATCGGGCAACAGCGGGCGGAAGCTGTTCTTGAAATCCTCGGAACCCGTGATGGACAGTGCGCCGTGCGTGGAGCCGTGGTAGGCGTTGAGGCAGGAAATAAGCTCGGTGCGACCGGTGTGGCGCTTGGCCAACTTCAGCGCCCCCTCGATGGCCTCGGTGCCGGAGTTGGTGAAAAACACCGAATCGAGGTGCGGGGGCAGGGTTTGATGGATGGCCTCGGCCAGCTGGGCGGGCACGGCCTGCACCAGCTCGCCGTACACCATCAGGTGCAGGTACTTATCGAGCTGGGCCTGAATGCCGGCCAGCACGCGCGGGTGGCGATGGCCCACGTTGCTCACGCCAATGCCCGAAATAAGGTCGAGGTAGCGGCGGCCGTCGGGGCCGTACATGTACACGCCCTCGGCCCGCTCAATCTCCAGCAGCAGCGGAAAATCGGAAGTTTGAGCCTGGTGGCGGAGGAATAGCTGGCGGGATGTCAGAACCACGGATTTTTCGGATTTAAGCGGATTTCACGGATTTTGTAGGCGATTATCGGGAAAATGAATTGAAGCTGTTTAGAAAGTCAAAGGAACGGTCATGCTGAGCTTATCGAAGCATCTCTACCGCTTCGTATGCGACGTTCAACGGAGCGGTAGAGATGCTTC
>JAYULN010000755.1:0-1080 GCA_043763525.1 Hymenobacter sp. | reverse complement strand
GCTCCCAGACGGTGAGGTTGCCCGCGTCGACCCGGTCGGTGAGCACGATGCTGAGCTGGCGGGCCCGTTCGGCGGCGCTCAGCCGGGCCAGGGGCGTGCCGGCCAGGTCGAGCCGGCCGCTGAGGGGAGGCTGCAAGCCGGCCAGCGTGCGCAGCAGCGTCGATTTGCCGGCCCCGTTGGGCCCCAGCAAGCACACCAGCTCGCCGGGCCACAGGGCCAGGGCCAGCGGGCCGGCCACCGGGCGCGGCGTTTTCCGGTGGGCCAGGTAGCCCACCGTCAGGTCCTCGGCGGTCAATAAAGGCGGGCGGGCGGGCATGAGCATCAGGAAAAAGACGAACGGCTACGGGAGCGGCGCAGCACCACCCACAGCACCACGGGGGCCCCGAGCAGCGAAGTCACGACGCTCAGGGGCAGGGCAGTCTGGCTGCCGGGCAGCTGGGCCAGGCAGTCGCAGCCCAGCGTGAGGGCGGCCCCCGCCAGGCAGGTGCCGGGCAGCAGCAGGCGGTGGTCGGCGGTGCGCAGCAGGGCCCGCGTGAGGTGCGGCACGGCAAGGCCAATGAAGCCAATGGGCCCGCAAAACGCCGTGATAGCCCCCGCCAGCAAGCTCGTGCTCAGAATAATAAGCGTGCGCGCCCAGCCCACCGACAGCCCCATGCTGCGGGCGTAGCTTTCGCCCAGCAGCAGGGCATTCAGGGGTTTGGCTGAAGCGAAGGCGAGCCCCAGCCCGGCCACGACCACGGCCCCCAGCACGGCCAGCTGGCCGCCCGTTACGCCGCCCACCGAGCCAAACGTCCAGAGCAAGTACTCCTGAATCTGTTCCGGCGCGCTGAAGTACTGCCACAGGCTGACGATGGCCCCGGTCACGCTGGCAATCATCAGGCCCACGATGAGCAGCACCACGTTGTCGCGCACCCGCGCCGAGAGCGCCAGTACCAGCCCCATCACCAAGGCCGCGCCGGCCGTGGCGGCCAGCACCAGCCCCCAGCTGCCGCCCACGCCCAGCGCCCGAATGGCCAAGCTGCCGGCCACGCCGCCGCCGGCCATCATCACGGCGGCCACGCCTAGCGAAGCGCCCGCCGT
>JAYULN010000754.1:0-2932 GCA_043763525.1 Hymenobacter sp. | reverse complement strand
TTCCTGCCCACGGCCCTGAAGCTGGGCACGGCCATCACCCGCGAGATTGACCAGTACAACAAAATTACGCTGGTGTTCGATGCCACCAAGCTGCTGGTACCTTCGCCCTATTATGAGAACGGCGTGCTGTCGAGCGACCCCCGCATCAAGGCCGAAAATGACAAGCGTAACGGGCAGACCATTGTCAGCGGCATTTTCTCTTCATTTAATGATGCCCCCGGTGGGTTTAAGGAAGAGCTGCGCGAAATCAACCTCTCGACCGGCCTCGAATACAACTACAACGACCTGCTGTATGCGCGCGGCGGCTATTTTTACGAAGCCCCCGACAAGGGCGACCGCCAGTACCTGAGCATGGGCCTGGGCGTGCGCTACCAGGTGTTCGGCATCGATGGTACCTACCTGGTGCCCACCGGCAGCAATTCGCAAAACAACCCGTTGGCCCAAACCATTCGGGTGTCGCTGCACTTCAACCTCAACAAGCTGGCCGATGCTTTCGATGAGAACGGAGCCGGTGGCACCAGCGGCGAAAATCCGTCGAACTAAGTTTGTCGGCTAGCGACGGGAAAAAAAGAACGTCATGCTGAGCTTGCCGAAGCAGCTCTACCGTGTAAGTAACTAATTACTTCTGCGGTAGAGCTGCTTCGGTAAGCTCAGCATGACGTTCTTTTGGCCTTGCCGCCTTTACCTTTATCAGTAGTAAATCAACCATATGCTCGACCGTACCGTCGCCCCTCCCGTTCAGCCACTGGCCCGCGTAACCCTGCCTGCGGCCGACGTACTTACCCTGCCCAGTGGGGCGCGCCTGCACGTACTGGCCAACGATGCCCAGCCCGTAGTGCGCTTGCAAATCGTGTTTCGGGCTGGCAAGATGGCCGAGCCCCGCCCCGGCCTGGCCTCCATCACCGCTCGGATGTTGCTCGAAGGCACCACCACCCGCACCGCCCGCCAGATTGCCGATGAAGTCGCCTTCTACGGGGCCTCGCTGGAGTGCGACGCGGGTTTCGACCGTTCCACGCTCACGCTGTACTGCCTCACCCGGCACCTGCCGGTGCTGCTGCCGCTCGTAACGGATGTACTCGCGAACCCTGCCTTCCCCGCCGCCGAGCTGGACCAGCTGAAAACCCGCACCATTCAGAACGTGCGCGTGGAGCGCCAGAAGACCAGCTACCTGGCTTCCGAACGGTTCAACGCGCTTCAGTTTGGAGCCGAAACGCCCTACGGCCGGCCCTTCGACAGCACCACCTACCAGGCCCTTACCGCCGACGAAGCCCGCGCCTTTCATCGCACGGCCTACGTGCTGGCCAATGCCGAGATATTTCTGTGCGGCGACGTAGCCGCCGAGCGCGCCGCAGTAGCCGCCGCTTTTGGTGCCGTACCGGCCGCCACGGCACCCGTGCCCAGCGCCGCAATTGGCGCAATCGGCGAAGAGGCAGCCCCCGGCACCAACCGGCTGGCCGTGGCCGGCAGCTTGCAGGCTTCGGTGCGCATGGGCCGCGACTGGCCCAGCCCCACCCACCCCGACAACCACCCGCTAAAGTTGCTCGTGAACGTGCTGGGCGGCTATTTCGGCTCGCGCCTGATGCGGAACATTCGCGAAGACAAGGGCCTGACCTACGGCATTTATGCCAGCGTGGCTCCGCGCGAGCACGGCACCTCGCTCGTTATCGGCACCGATGTGAAGGGCGAAAGCGCCGATTTCGCAGTGAGCGAAATTGAGATGGAACTGCGCCGCTTGCAGGAAGCGCTGATTCCGGCCGAAGAGTTGGAAATCGTCAAAAACTACATTCTGGGCAAATTTGCCAACGAGTTGTCCACGGTTTTCGAGCAGTGTGATAAGTACAAGAACATGGTGTTCCTGGGCTTACCCGCCGATTATTACACCCAATTCGTGCAGCAAACCGAAGCCGCCGATGCCGAGACGCTGCGGCAGCTGGCCCGAAAATACCTCACGCCCGAGGCCATGCAGGTTGTGATTGCGGGGCCGGAGGTTTAGCGCATGTACCGTACCGTGGACTCTGCAAGTCCGCGCGTGGGCCGTTCTCACGCGCGGACTCGCAAAGTCCACGGTACACGGTACACACTACGCCGTTTCCTGAATGGCGGGCGGCGTAGGAATGTACTCGGCCGTAGCGGTGCGATGCTCGGCGCTTCTCTTGCCTTGGTCGTCCTTCACATCGCGGCGGCTGAAGGGGCGGATGATGAGTCGTAGCGCCTGGTCGGAGCTAAAATAGCTGAAAGCCCAGTCGACGAAAGCCACCACTTTGTTGCGGAAACCCACCAGCGTCATCAGGTGAACGAACAGCCAGGTGAGCCAGCCGAAAAAGCCGTTGAAGTGGACGTTTTTGGGCAGGTCGACCACGGCTTTGTTGCGGCTCACAATGGCCATCGAGCCCTTGTTGTTGTACACAAAATCGGTGGGCGTGTCGCCGCGTAGCAGGCGCTTCAGGTTGGCGGCCAGGTGGTCGGCCTGTTGCTGGGCTACTGGGGCGAGCATGGGCAGGCCCTTGGGCATGTCGTCGGTTACCATGTTGGCCACGTCGCCGATGGCGAAAATGTTGGTCTGGCCCTGCACCTGATTCCAGCGGTTCACCGCAATGCGCTTGTTGCGGGCCACTACCTCGGCGGGCAGGCCGGGCACCTCGGCCCCGTTCACGCCGGCCGCCCATACCAGGTTTTCGGTGGGAATGAATTCGGTGTCGGAGAAGTAGGCCTTGCCGTCTTCGTACTTGTTAATGTGGGTGTTGAGGATAATGGTAACTCCCAATTCCTCCATGTAGCGCTTGGCATCGCGCTGCGACGCGGGCGACATTGGCCCCAGCAGCTCGGCCCCGGCCTCGACCAGAAAAATCTGCATGGCTTGCAAATCGAGCTCGGGATAGTCTTTGGGCAGCACGTGCCGGCGCATCTCGGCCAGCGAGCCGCTTATTTCGAC
>JAYULN010000753.1:0-2934 GCA_043763525.1 Hymenobacter sp. | reverse complement strand
CGACCCGCCTGCAAGGTGGCCCGTTCCTGCGAATCCAAGGTGACAAA
The DNA here is from genome assembly GCA_043763525.1 of Hymenobacter sp. GTDB lineage: Bacteria > Bacteroidota > Bacteroidia > Cytophagales > Hymenobacteraceae > Hymenobacter. The sequence goes on along the minus strand of JAYULN010000753.1, from coordinate 2,887 downwards.
GCGTTTACGCATGCTCAAAGATAGGCAGTTTAATTATGGCCAGTTACTTAGACTATTACATTCAGAGTCCTTGTCCGGCAGCTGGCAGCAGTGGCTTTACCACCTGTACGATGCGGGTAAATGTTCCAGTGTACAACTACAATCCCAATGCTTGCCGGGGAACCGCGCCGCCAGCTACCGAGCCGGCGACAACGCAACTCTACCCCAACCCAACCAGCGGTATTGTAGAAATAAAAGCTGATAAGGACATCCATTATCAATGGATAAAGGTGACTGATGCTCGAGGCACGTTGCGTTACCAACAGCACAGCAAGACCCGCGAAGGCATCCAGACCGTGGATTTGAAAGCGTTGGTACCGGGGATTTACCAGGTTCAGCTTTATGATGGTAAGCAGCTGGCAACCCAGCATTTGATAAAAGAATAAGGACTTAATCTCAGAAAGCAGCATGGTTTAGTCAACCATGCTGCTTTCTTTTCTGACTGTCCATGAAAAATTTTATCATCCTGGCCGTGGCTCTCCTGAGCACGGCCTTGCCTGTCTGGGCGCAACAGGAATTTAATAACTGGTGCTTCGGCGAAGGAGGGCTTGCGAAAAAAACCGGAAATGGAATCCTTATCCACTTCACTCCCAAGCCTCAGCCGGCAGATACCTGCAAATGGAATAATGGGAATTCCATAACAGGTTTCGGTGGCTTTGGCAATGCCACCATTAGCGATGCTGAGAGAAACTTACTGTTTTACTTTGATGGGGGTACGGTAATAAACCGGCAACATCAGCGCATGGCCAACGGGCTATTACTGGATGCCTCTGTTTTCACTTCACAAGTTTCATTATTCGTCCAGCCTACGGTTATCGTTCCAGCGGGGCACGAGCAATACTACGTGTTCTACTGGGTGCCGGTTCGGCAAGGCAATGACCCAGCCTACGACCTCACCTACGCCGTGGTGGATATGCGCCTGCAAGGTGGCGATGGGGCCGTAGTGAGCAAAGGGACGGTGCTTACCCGCACTACCTGCCCGCGTGTAACGGCGGTGCGCCACGCCAACAACTATGACTTCTGGGTAATAACCCGCGACCTGGAGGCTCGTGGCTTTCAGGCCTTTCGGCTCGGCGCAGTGGGTACTGCCATCGGTTCGCCCATGGTATCGCTGGCCGGGCAAACGCTGCCCGCCAGCCTGGCCGAGCTGAAAGCCGCCCCCAACGGCCGCCGCCTGGTGTGCAGCGCCCTGACGCGAACGGCCAGCAACGAGCGCACGGGCAGCGTCTGCGTGTACGACTTCGACCCCGCTACCGGGCAGGTAGGCCAAGAGCTGGTGGTGCGCAGTGTCGTTACCGCGCTCACCAACCTGGCCGGGGGGCCGCTTCTCTCCGCCTCCTTCTCGCCCGATGCCAACCTGCTCTATACTTCCGAGCTAGGCGCTGTTGCACAGCAACGCCGCGGCAACGACATCTGGCAGTATGACTTGCGCCTTGGCACAGCGGCGGCAATCGCGCAGTCCAGGCGGCTGGTATCGGATGTTCCGCTGCCGCCTAACGCTTACGATGGCATTTCTTGCCTGGGTCTGCAACTGGCCCCGGACGGCACGCTGTGGTCCTCCCAATGCATTCAGCGCCGCCTGATTAACCCCAACACCAATCAGGTGACGGGGCTTTCGGCCGCCATCATTCGGCAGCCCAATGTGTATGGGCCGGGCTGCGGCTTCGAGGCCGAAGCCTACCCGTACCGGGTGGGCCAATCTCCCAGCCTAACCCTGCCCAACCTCATCACCAACATGCTGTATGCCCCGGCCACCCTCAACTTTGAGGCGGACTGCGGTGGCGACTCGGTGCGCTTTTGGGCCAGTAGCGCGGGCCTGCCCGCCAGTCTGCACTGGGACTTTGGTGAGCCAGCCAGCGGCGCGGCCAATGCGGCCATCGGCACCGAGGTAGCCCACCGCTACGCCCGCGCCGGCACCTACCGCGTGCGCCTGACCCTAGCCGACGGCCGGGTGCTGGCCCAGGACGTTGACGCAACCGCGAGCCTCACCGACTTCACCGGCCAAAATATTTTCACGCCCAACAACGACGGCCGCAACGACTGGTTTGAGCCGGTGCGCGGGGCGCTGCCCGGTGCCCGCCTGCAGGTGTTTTCGCGCTGGGGCCAGCGGGTATTCGCCGCCGAGGCCCCGCCCGAAGCGGCCCCGCATTGGAATGGAACCGGAGCCGCCGCCGGCGAATACTTCTGGGAGCTGCGCTACCCCGACTGCCAGGGCCGGCCGCAGCACCGCAAAGGCACCCTCACCCTAGTGCGGTGAATGACGCGTTAGGGCTTGGTTGTTGGTGCTTGGTTTTGAATACCAGGCACCAACAACCAAACACCAAAACCCCTACCGATTCGTGATTTCCACATACGCGTTGCCCGTTACGGGCTGGCCGTGGCAGGTGCCGGTTACGCGGCACATGCCTTCCCAATAATTCAGCTTCAGCACCTTAAAGAGGCGCAGGTTCAGCTCCTGGTTGGGCAACAGCGGCGTTACGGTGAGGTCGTAACCCTTGCCGGGCACGGTGAGGTGCCAGGTGGCGGGGTATTTCTTGTTGGAAGTCGGGCTGGTCCAGTACGTGAGGGGCTCCAGCTTAAAATCGGCTTCGGCCAGGTGCAGGTTTTCGCCCTGCGGGCCAAAGTGCGAGCCGCCGCCGATGTGCTGGCCCGTTTTGGTATCGTGCACGGTGTAGAGCATCAGCTCCTCGCGGGGCTGGTCGAGCTGAAGGCTGAGCCAGTCCCAGGCCACGTTTTTCTTGTTCACGCCGCCGCAGTTCCACTGCCGGTCGTACCACAGCTCGCCGGTTACCTGGTGGGTTTGGCCGGCCACTTCGATGGTGCCCGTGGCCGCCAGGCGCGGATAGGA
>JAYULN010000752.1:0-17182 GCA_043763525.1 Hymenobacter sp. | reverse complement strand
CCCCCCCCCCCCCCCCCCCCCCCCCCCCCCCCCCCCCCCCCGGCTCCTACGCGGGGGGCGGGCTCGAACTCAACGGCGGGCGGGGCATCGGCAGGCTCATCATCATCGAGCAGCAAGGTGGGGCTGGCAGACTGCGCCCCCCCAGCCGCAACGCGGGCCGCCGACATGGCCGTCGAATCCGGCGCTGCGGGTTTGGGTTTGGCGGGAGCAGCCGCCACCACTGGGACCACGGCAGCCGCTTGCTCGGCCGCGATTTCGGCTTCGAGCTCGGCATCTTCGTCGGCATCGTCCTCGGTACTGAGGCGGCGGAAATTGCCCAGGTTGAGGCTGGTGACGTTGAAGAAAAATACCACGAACGAAATCAGTGCGAAGGCCAGCAACAGCACCGTGCCCCAGCCAATGAGACTATCGAGCCAGGAGGCGGCCTCGAAACCTACCCCGCCGCACAGAAAATCGAGCCGGTGGGCCAGCGCGGGGTCGGCACCGGGCGCGGCCAGCGTCACCACCACATAGCCCAGCAGCACACTCAGCCAGGCCATGCTGAACAGGCCCAGGGCCAGCACGTAGCTCACCGAGCCGGCCGCCGACCGAAACACAATCTTATAACCCAGAAAAAACACGATGGGCACCAGCGCAAACGCCGCGATGCCAAACAGCTTGTAAATGAACAGCTGCGCGGCCCAGGCCCCAAGCAGGCCCAGCCAGTTGCCCGACTCCTGCCCGGCTTCCTTAATGGGCGTGGTGCCCAGGCTGGCCACCACGCTCTGGTCGGCGTGGCCCGTGAACAGAAACGAAGTGAAGGCAATGGTGAGGTACAGGCTGCCCAGCAGCAGGCCAAACCCGATGAACAAGTGGAAGCGGCGGTCGCGCAGCAGCACCAGCGCATTGGCTACGCCCGGCAGCGGGCCACGAGGGCCGCGGGGCGGCTTGGGGGCGCGCTCGGCGGCGGCGGTACGGGCGGCTTTGGACACGTTGGCAGCCCCCGGGCGGGGCTCGGCCCGACCAGGCGCGGGCTCGCCAGCGGCACTGGGACGCGGCTCGTTGCGCCGCGTCGGCCGGGACTCGGCGGGGCGGTTGGCCGAGGAGCCGGCGGGGGTATTTTTATAACGGTTATCGGCCATTCGACGTAAGCATAAAGGCCAAATCTACGCATTTCACGGCGGTTTTGAGCACTAACAAATCCCGAAACGTGCCACACGGCAACGCTGGCCCCGCGCCGGTTCGGCGCGGCGGCCAATGGCCCGGCACTTTAATTTACGGCTCTTCCAATTTCCCCACATTGCTTCCCCTCTGCCCATGTTCGCCAACATCCTTCGCCCCGACAACACCGACAAGCATTGCACGCTTGATTTCGATGAGACCAATAACTGGCTGCTCGTAACCTGGAAGGGCTTTGTGACGGCCCAGGACGGCGAACGTGGGGCCGAGGAATCGCTGCGGCAGCTCAACCTGACCCACGCGCCCTACCTGCTGAACGACAACAGCCAGGTAACCGGCCCCTGGTTCGATTCGGTGGACTGGCTGGAGCGTGTATGGGCTCCGCAGGCCGAGCAGCTGGGCCTGCGCTTCGTGGCCCACGTGATGCAAGCCAATGTCAACGCCGACCTCGCCGTGACCGCCGACCACAACCCTTTCGCCGGCCGTTTCGAGCTCCAGGTTTTTAGCACTGTGGCCGATGCCCAACGCTGGTTACACGAGTGCCAGCAGTAAGCCGCGTAACCAGCCGCGCCGAATGCCCGGTCGAACCGTCTGAGGCGGTTCCCAGCCGTTCAGCCCGCGTTCTAGCAACAACCGGTCGGACCGCCCAGGGCGGTCCGACCGGACATACGCCCTCCCCTGCCCAAGCGCCGCTAGCTGCGCGGGTGAAACTCGGTGATGACCTGGCGGAGATAGTCCCTATCGAGGTGCGTGTAGATTTCGGTGGTCGTGATGCTGGCGTGGCCCAGCATTTCCTGCACGGCCCGCAGGTCGGCCCCACCTTCGATGAGGTGCGTGGCGAAGGAATGCCGCAGGGTGTGCGGGCTGATGGTTTTGCGCAGCCCCGCCTGCTCGGCCAGTTTTTTGAGGGTGGTGAATACGGTGATGCGCGAGAGCGGCCGCCCACGCTGGCTCAGAAACACAAAATCTTCGCTACCAGGCTTGATATCCAGATGCCCGCGCACGCCGCTGAGGTAGAAGTTGAGGTGCTTGAGGGCTTCGCGGCCGATGGGCACCAGCCGCTCTTTGTTGCCCTTGCCCACTACTTTCACGAAGCCCTGCTCGGCGTAGATGTTGGAGAGGCGCAGGTCGCACAGCTCGCTCACGCGAAGGCCCGACGAATAAAGTACCTCCAGGAAAGCGCGGGCGCGCAGGCCTTCGTCGGTGCTCAGGTCGATGGCGGCCAGCAGCTGCTCCACTTCGGGGTAGCTGAGGGTGTCGGGCAGGTGGCGGCCGGTTTTGGGGGCTTCCAGCGTGTCGGTGGGGTCCAGCTTCAGCAAGTCTTCCATGATGAGGAAGTCGAAAAACGCCTTGAGGCCCGACAGTGTGCGGGCCTGCGAGGTGGCGCTCAGGCCCAACCCTTGCAGCGTGGCCAGAAACTCGCGCAGCACGCCCGTGGTCACCTGCGTGGGGCCCATGTGCAGCTGTTGCATGACGAGAAACTGTTGCAGCTTGGTTACGTCGCGCACGTAAGCCTCCACCGAGTTGGGTGAGAGCGACTTTTCGAGCCGCAGGTAGCCATCGAATTGTTTGATTGCAACGGGCCAGGTCATTTGTCTGAGCAGATTTGAACGCTCAAAGAACGTCATGCTGAGCTTGCCGAAGCATGACGTTCTTTGAGCGTTCTTTAAACTTTCCAAATCGCCCCAAATGGACATCCTCATCATCAACGGCCCCAACCTCAACCTGCTCGGCCGCCGCGAGCCCGGCATCTACGGCACCCGCTCGTTTGAAGACTTTTTTCCGGAGCTCGAAGAAGCCTTCCCCAAGCTCAAGCTCACCCATTTTCAGAGCAACCACGAAGGGGCCATTCTTGATAAGCTGCACGAAGTCGGCTTCTCGCACCACGGCATCGTGCTGAACGCCGGGGGCTACACCCACACCAGCGTGGCCCTGGCCGATGCCGTGGCCGCCATCGCCGCGCCCGTGGTGGAGGTGCATCTCAGCAACCTGGCCGCCCGCGAGGAGTTCCGCCAGAAAAGTTTGTTCGGGCGGCACTGCGCCGGCAGCATCAGCGGCTTTGGGCTGGAGAGCTACCGGCTGGCCGTGCAGTGGTTCGTGAACCAGCAGCCCAAGCGCATGGGGTTTAAAGTCTAATCACGGATTCGTCGGATTTTTCGCGGATTTCGCGGGTTTTGTAGTCGATTTTTGGGGCGAACTTTGCGGCAGCAACCGGGCTTGTGCTTGCTTCGTTGCCGCGTTCTGGCAGATGCCGACGCTGGCCGCAACGCCGACATTTTATTCACTCCATGGTCGTCGTCCACAAAATCCGTGGCATCCGTGAAAAATCCGACTCATCCGTGATTTATACTTTCAACCCCGGCCCTTCCGCCGTTTATCCCGCCGTTCGGCAGTACCTCACCGATGCTTTTGACGAGGGCTGGCTCTCGGCCCCGCACCGCTCCGACAAGGTGACCGGCCTGGTGCGCCAAACGGTAGCCGACTTCAAAACCAAGCTCAATGTGCCGCAGGACTACACCGTGCTGTTCACCAGCTCGGCTACCGAGTGCTGGGAAATTCTGACCCAGAGCCTCACCCCGCGCCGCTCGTTTCACCTGCACAACGGCGATTTTGGCGAGAAGTGGCTGAAGTATGCCCAGGCCCTACGGCCCGCCAGTACCGGCCAGGCCTTTGGGCTGGATGAGGTGCCCGACGTGGCCGCCCTCCCCTTCTCGCCCGACGATACGGACCTGGTGTGCATCACCCAAAATGAAACCAGCACCGCCACCCAGCTCCGCGAAGGCTTCATCCTCAACCTGTATAACCGCCTCGGCGGGGCCCTGCTGGCCGTAGATGCCACCAGCTCGCTGGCCGGCCTCAATCTGAAATACATCAAGGCCGATATCTGGTTTGGCTCGGTGCAGAAGTGCTTTGGGCTGCCGGCCGGGCTGGGCGTGCTCATCCTCTCGCCCCGCGCCGTGGCCCAGGCCAAAGCCGTGAACGACCGGGCGCACTACAACGGGCTGCCCGCCGCGCTGGCCCAGATGCTCAACTTCCAGACCAACTACACCCCCAACGTCCTCGGCATCTACCTGCTCAGCCGCGTGCTGGCCGACCGCGAACCCATCAAATCCGTGCATCAGCACCTCGTGGACCGGGCCGAAAAGCTCTACGCCTTTTTCGAGCAGGCCACCCCGCTCACGCCCCTCATCGCCAACTCCGAAACGCGCTCCACCACCGTCGTCGGCCTCCGAGGCGAACCCGCCCTCATCGAGGAAATCAAGCAGAAAGCCCGCGAAGCCGGCCTGCACCTGGGCAGCGGCTACGGCCCGCTGAAAAACACCACCGTTCGCATCGCCAACTTCCCCGCCGTGCCCGATGCCGCCATGGAAGCCCTGGTGCAGTTTTTCGCCAAGGAATTTCCGGGGTAGGGATATCAGGACGAGGCCCACAGAACGTCATGCTCATCTAGCGTCCGCTTGTCGAAGCATCTCTACCGCAATACTAATTCAATCGAGTGATTCACTACTGCGGTAGAGATGCTTCGTCTCCGCTCAGCATGACGTTCAAATATGTCATTATTTCCCTCCCCAAGTGCTCAATCTCCAGCAAATCTTCTCTGTCACGCTCACGCTCTTTGCCGTGATTGACATCATCGGCTCCATCCCGATTATCATCCAGATTCGACAGCGCGAGGGGCAGATTAAGGCCGAGCTGGCCACCTTCGTGGCGGGTTGCCTGATGGTAACATTCCTGTTTCTGGGCCAGAGCATTCTGCGGCTCTTTGGGGTCGATAACGAGAGTTTTGCCCTGGCCGGGGCCGTCATCATCTTCCTCATCGGTCTGGAAATGATACTCGGCATCGAGCTGTTCAAGTCCGACCTCATGGCCAGCACCGGCTCCATCGTGCCGCTGGCGTTTCCGCTCATCACCGGGGCCGGCACCATGACCACGCTGCTCTCGCTGCGGGCCGCCTACACGCTGCCCAACATCCTGGTAGGCATTCTGCTGAATTTGGTTTTCGTGTACGGCGTGCTCAAAACCAGCCCCTGGATTGAGCGCCAGCTCGGCAAAGCCGGTGAGGACGTGCTGCGCCGCGTGTTCGGCGTGATTCTACTGGCCATCGCCATCAAGCTGTTCAAAGCCAATTTTTAGTGCCTAGTGCCTGGTGCCTGGTGCTTGGGTTGTTCTTAACTGAATAACTCATGCACCAAGCACCAAGCACCAAACACCAAGCACCAAGCACCAAGCACCAATATGATACATCTATTCACCGACGGCTCGGCCCGCGGCAACCCTGGCCCCGGCGGCTACGGCACGATTCTGCGCTACGGCCCCCACGAAAAGGAGCTGACCCAGGGCTTCCGCCACACCACCAACAACCGCATGGAGCTGCTGGCCGTGATAGTCGGCCTCGAAGCCGTGACCCGCCCCGACCTGCCCATCCGCGTCGTGTCCGACTCAAAATACGTGGTCGATGCCGTGGAGAAAAAATGGGTGTTCGGCTGGGAAAAGAAGCCCGACTTCGGCAAGAAAGCCAACGAAGACCTGTGGCGGCGCTTCCTGAAAATTTACCGCCAGCGCAAAGTCAGCTTCCACTGGATAAAAGGCCACGCCGGCCACGCCGAAAACGAGCGCTGCGACGTGCTGGCCGTGCAAAGCGCCCTCGGCAAAGGCCTTTTGGTAGATGAGGGCTATGAGGCCATTGGCAAAGTAGCGCAAGCTTACGCTACATGAACACCTATTTCCAGTTCCAGCAGTTCCGCATCGAGCAAAGCGACTGCGCCATGAAAGTGAGCACCGATGCCTGCCTGCTGGGCGCGGCCACCGACCTCACCGCCGCCACCCGCCTGCTCGACATCGGCACCGGAACCGGCCTGCTGGCCCTGATGGCGGCCCAGCGCCACGCCACGGTTGCCATCGAAGCAATAGAGATTGATGCCGCGGCAGCGGCCCAGGCGGCGGCCAACGTGGCGGCCAGCCCGTGGGCCGGCCGCGTGCGGGTGTGGCCGCTTAGCCTGGCGCAGTACGCGGCCACGCAGCCCGCGCCATTCAGCCACCTGATGTGCAACCCGCCATTTTTCCGGCAGTCGATGCCCTCGGCCGATGCGGCGCGGAGCACGGCGCGGCACGAAGGCGCGGCCTCGCTGTCGTTTGAGGAAATCTGTGCGTTTGCGGCAAATTTTTTGGAACCCACCGGGAAGCTCACCGTACTGCTACCGCCCCCGGAAATGCAGCTGTTTGTGGCAGAGGCGGCCGCAACCGGATTGCAGTTGCAGGCGCGGCTGGCGGTGCGGCACCGACCGGGCGGGCGCGTCACGCGGCACATTTGCGGCTTCGGGCGCGGCGCTACGGCTGTTGCGGAAAAGGCATTGGTTATTAATGACGGGGTAGGGTATTCACCCGCGTTTCAGGCGCTGCTCGCGGGGTTTTACCTGGCGCTGTAGCAGAATGTAACGCGGACTTTGAGAGTCCGCGAATGGTGTCGTTGCCCCGGTCAGACGGCCCTAGAGCGGTCAGACCGGTTGTCGTTGCCGGCATCGAACCGCACGGCTTAACAACGATTCTGTTCAACGACAACCGGTCAGCCCCCCGGAGCAATGACGCTACAGCAGGCCCGCCAGCAGCCCCAGCTTTTCGCGGTGCAAGCTATCGAGCAAGTCCTGTTCGAGCGCACCAAATTCGGCGGCGACGTAATGGCGCTGCACGCGCCCACCCGCCAGTACCGAAATCTCATCGGCCGTTTCGGTAAGTGCCCCCAGCATGTGCGAGGTGAGCAGGATGCCGGTGCCCCGGTCGCGCAGCCGCTTCAGAATTTCCTTCAGCAGCAGGTTAGCTTCGAGGTCGAGGCCATTGAAAGGCTCGTCGAGAATGAGGTAGTCGAGCTGCTGCACCAGCAAGGCCAGTAGCGCTAGTTTCTTGCGCATGCCAGCCGAGTACTCGTCGGCATATTGGTCGAGGGGCAGTTCCAGCAGCGCATTCCAACCGGCGAAGTCGACCACCGGGCGGCCCCGGGCTTGCAGGCAAAACTCCAGGTACTCGCGCCCGGTGAGGCGCGGGTAGAAATAAGGCTCGTAGGGCAGCAGGCCGGTATGCTCGCGCAGGGCGCGGCCATCCGAGCCCCGCACGGTGCCGGTAAAGCTCGTTTCCAACCCGTAGAGGCAGTTGATGAGCGTAGTTTTGCCCGCCCCGTTGGCCCCCACCAGTCCGTGAATGGTACCGGGACGCAGGTTCAGGCTGACATCGTGCAGCACGACATGCGAACCAAACGCTTTGTGCAGGTTCTGGATTTCAAGCATGACTTTCAGAAGCAAGAGGTTGACCAAGCACGGCCCGTAGCCGCCGCCGACTTTGCCAGATGAGGCCCCCCGCCGCCACCAGCAGCAGCACCGGATACACCGGGTGCGCAAATAAGGTGAGGGCCACGCCCACCACCAGCACCTGCGTGACGCGAATGTGTGTGGCGTTGGGGTAAAAGGCATATTTGGTCAGAATAACCAGCGCTACCAGTCCCAGGCCGAATATACCCACGGCCACCGCCCCAGCCACACCCGCCGGGCCCGCGCCCAACAGCCCCAAAAATGGCGCGGCCGAGAGTGCCGCGTAGCCCACGCCCAACAGCAAGCGCCGCCGCAAAAACTGCCCCGGCGTGCGGGCCGCTAGCACCAGCATGGTCACGGGCTCGGGTGTGCCAAACAGGCCTACCAGCACCAGCAGCCACAGCACCAGGGCCACCACGGGCCCCAGCGGCATGGCCCGCTGCCACCAGGCACCGGCCAGCAGCAGCGGCCATGCCCACCACCCGCCGGCCCGCAGCCCCCCCACCCACTCAAACGCCTCGCTCCGAAACAGGCTGCGGCGACGGTGCCGGGTGCTGCGGCCTTCGCGGGCCGGTGGCAGGGCGGCCACGCTCGCAGCCAGCACTAGGCCGAGGGCCGCAGCACCCCAGTCGCCAAAACCCAGCAACAATGCCGCAATGGGCAGCGCCAGCAGCGCATACTCAACCGCCAGCCAGCGCCAGTAATTGGGGGCATTCGTAGCCAGAAAGCCCACATCGACCCGCTGCCGGTGCGCCGAGGCCAGGCCCAGCGCCGTAAGCAAAGGCACTGCCCACTGCCATTGTGGATGCGGGGCCGCCAGCAGCAGCGCCCGCCCCAGGGCCACCAACAGAATTGGCCCCAGTATGGCCAGCCGCAAACCCCCGATTTCGCGCAGCAGCCGGCCCAGCAACCGCAGACGGAGGAGTAAATAAGCGCGTAGTGGCAGCATAGAACGGCCCTAACGCGCCGGCTCCGTGCGAAATTGCGGGCTGGCCTCCACTACAGTTTCCTCCTCGCTGAAACGGATGCCGTAATCGGCGGCCAGCTCGTCGAGAATCGGCTCGTAGAGGTCGGCGTTCACCGGAATCACCACGCCGCACTGGGCGACCTCGCCCCGCACCAGCCGGCGCACGGCCATGCCCAGCGGCAGGCCCACGGTTTTGGCCATGCCGGTGTGGGTGGCATCGTCGCCCACCACGCCCAGCGACGACGTGAGGCAGTGCAGCGCCCCATCCAGCTCAAACTCGAACAGGTGCTGCATCACAATCAGGTCGTGGTCGTGGGGTTGCAGCTGCCACTTTTCGCTCAGCAGGCGTTCGAGCAATTGGGCGGGCGTGCCATTTGCATGGCCCACGGGCCGGTCCGAAAACAGCCCCAGCCAGGTCAGGCGGCCCATTTCCTCACCGGTGGGGTTCAGGCCCAGGTACGCGGCCAGGCGCGTGGGCAAGTCGAGGTGCGGAATGAGCGACGCGGGCAAATAGGCTTCAATCAGCGCGGCCCATGTCATGGCTTCGTCGTTGCCGAGGTTCACGGCATCATCGGTGAGGCCCAGGCGCACCAGCGCGTGCCAGGCCGCGCAGTAGCCCGGCCGCCGCAGCGTGCCGCGCAAAATGGTCGGAATGTCATCGAGTCCATACGGGGCGCGGTAGCTCAGCGAATCGCGGTTGGCATAACCTTCAAAATCGCCGTAGCCGGGCACCGCCAGCGCCTCGGGGCGGGCAAAAAGCTGCTGGTAAGGAATGAAGCGCGGGTGGCCATTCTCCAGAAACTTGGCCGTGCTTTGGCCGGCCAGCACCACGTTGCGCGGGTTCCAGGTGAACTTGTATTTCCAGGGATTGTCGCCCTCGGCGGCCGGGGCCAGCAGCCCGCCGCAGTAGCTTTTGAACGACGTGAGCCGCCCGCCCCGCGCCCGAATGTGCTCAATGGCCCGCATCGCCGACATGTGGTCGAGGCCAGGGTCGAGGCCGCATTCCATGAGCAAGATTACGCCGGCAGCCGCAGCTTCGTCGTGCAGCGCGGCAATTTCCGGGCTCACGTAGCTGGCCGTGGCCAGGTGTCGGCCCTGCCGCAGGCAGGCCCGCGCCACCACGGGGTGCAGCGTGGCCGGCAGCATCGAAATCACCACGTCGGCCTGCGCCACCAGCTCTTCCAGCAGCGCCTCGTTTTCGAGCCCAAACGGTACGGCCCGGGCATATTCCGAATGCGCGGCCAGCACCGGTACCAGGTGGGCCGGGTTCGCATCGGCCACGGTCAAAAACCAGTTTTCGGTGGGCGCGTGGCGCAGTAAATACTGAATGAGGGACGAGGCCGAACGGCCAGCACCGAGCAAGAGGAGGCGGGAAGTCATGCGGCAAAAGTAGGAAGCTGTATTTAGAATGAGGAATGGACCGTCTTGCTGAGCTTGTCGAAGCATCTCTACCGCGCAAGTAATCCTGTTGATTGAAAAACTATTGCGGTTGAGATGCCTCGGCTGCACTCAGCACGATGTTCCCATTTCTTCATTCTAAATTCCTCATTAAGCAAAGCGTCATTACCTTCGCCGCCCCCTTACCTTAACTACATGGCCCGCATTTCCCGCCAGCAGCTCATTGCCTACGAAGAGTTGGACTCCGCCACCGACCTCAGCCCTGCCGAAAACACGACCTGGCAGGCCGCCCGCGAGGCCACCGACCATGCCTACGCGCCTTATTCCGGCTTCCAGGTAGGAGCTGCCCTGCTCCTGGCTGATGGCACCGTATTTCGCGGCACCAACCAGGAAAACGCCGCGTACCCTTCCGGCCTTTGCGCCGAGCGCACGGCTTTGTTTGGCCTCGCGGCGGCCCAACCGGGCCACGCGCCCATTGTGGGCATGGCCGTGGCGGCCCGCCCCGCCAAGGGCGATTTTGGCCCCGCTCTGCCCTGTGGCGCGTGCCGCCAGGTCATGCTCGAGTACGAAACCCGCCAGGGCCAGGCAATTCCGCTGCTGCTGCCCGGCCGCGCCGGCACCATTCTGCGCTTCAATTCCCTGGCCGCCCTCATCCCCTTCAATTTCTCGCCCGACGACCTCCCGCAGGTGTAGTTGTCGGTAATGCAGTATAGACGTTGGCTACGCTACCGTTAAAGAATGGCCGAACATCACCTCACTGTCACCCGCACAGCCCGCTACCAGCAGCTGGGCGAACTCACGGCCGCCACGCGCCGCGTGTGGTTCGTGTGCCACGGCTACGGCCAGCTCGCCGCTTACTTCGCCCGTCATTTCACTTTCCTACCCGAAACCGACCCCACCACGGTAGTCATCGCGCCCGAAGGCCTCTCCCGCTTCTACCTCAGCGGCAACGGCGGCCGCGTCGGGGCCAGCTGGATGACCCGCGACGACCGCCTGGCCGAAATCGACGACCACATCAACTTTCTCAATCAGCTCGCCGCCAAAGTCCTGGCCGAATGCCCGGCTGATGTGAGCATTACCGTGCTGGGCTTCTCCCAGGGCACGACCACCGTCAGCCGCTGGCTGGCCCAGGCTGGTTTCCGGCCCGCCCACCTCATCCTCTGGGCCGGCGGCTTCCCCGACGACCTGGAGCCCGCCGCCGCCCAGCGCCTGCTCCACGGCCTCAAATTATCAGTGGTCGTCGGCACCGAAGACGAGTACATCAACGCCGAAAAAGGGGAACAACAGCTCCAGCAGCTGCGGCACCTCGGCGGCACGCCCCAGCTCATCACCTTCGCGGGCAAGCATGAAATGAGTGCCGACGTACTGCGGACGCTGGTTTAACACCCCCGGCTATTATATCGCGGCCTTACTTCCGCGCTATCGTGGTGGCAGCCCCCTGCGCGCCGGCCAGCACCAGCACTTCGGCAATGGTAACGTGCGGCGGCCGGGTTACCATGAAGACGATGATGTCGGCAATATCCTCAGGCCGCAACGGCTCGAAGCCTTCGTACACCTTGGCCGCCCGCGCCTCATCGCCCTTAAAGCGGACCTGCGAAAACTCGGTTTCGACTGCGCCGGGGTTCACTTCGGCTACCCGCACGCCGGTGGGCAACAGGTCGAGCCGCATGGTTTTGGTGAGCATGTTCACGGCCGCCTTGCTGGCGCAATACACATTGCCGTTGGCGTAGGCCTCCTGGCCGGCAATGGAGCCGATATTCAGGATAAAGCCGGTCTGCCGGGCCGTCATGCCGGGCAACAGCGCGTGGGTCACGTTCAGCAGGCCGCGCACGTTGGCATCCAGCATCTGGTCCCAGTCGGCCGGGTCGCCCGTTTGAATGGGGGCCAGCCCGTGTGCGCCGCCGGCATTGTTCACCAGCACATCAGGGGCCCGCAATTCGGTAGACAGCGTGGCCACCGCCGCCGCCACGGCCGCCCGGTCGCGCACATCAAACGTGAGGATGTGAACCGGCACCGGGGCCAATTGCGCTGCCAGCTCCTCCAGCCGCTCGCGTCGCCGCCCACTCACCACCAGCTGAAACCCAGCCCCCGCCAACGCTACTGCCGTGGCCCGGCCTATGCCCGACGACGCGCCGGTGATAAATGCAGTCTTCATACGTGGTGCTTGGTGCTTGGTGCTTGGTGCTTGGTGCTTGATGCTTGGTGCTCGGTGCTCGGTGCTTGGAATTAAAGCAGCGTAGTGTAGAGGAATTGATGTATTGATGCCAGGCACCAAGCACCAGGCACCAGGCACCAGGCACCAGGCACCAGGCACCAGGCACCAATTTTAATTCTGAATATTGATATACAGCGTCACCGAATTGGTACTCATGCTTTGCATGCTGCGGCTAAATACGTCGTTGTGCGGCACCAGCAGGTTGCGCAGGCCGTGCGAGAAGCGCAATTCCGGAGCCAGCTTAAATAGCGGATAGAACAAATCCAGGCCCACGCCATATTCCAGCGTCAGGTCACTATCCACCGTTTTAAGCTGATTGCGCAGCGGGTCGCTCCGGCGGTTGCTGGCCGTGAGGCTTGGGCTGAGGCCGGCAATCATGTACACGCGGGTGTTGCGGCGGCGGTCCGACTGGTACTTCACCATTAGCGGAAACTGCACCACCGTCGAAGTCACTTCCTGCGTCACAATAGAGTCGGGCGCGGCAAAGCCGTGCGACCGAAATTCCACCTTCCGCGTCAAAAAGCTTACCCCCGGCGCAAACCGCAGAATGAACGGCGAGCGCGGCCCGCCCAAGCGGACATCGCCAATGAAGCCCACGCCCAGACTGGGGCTAATAATGGAATTGGCCGTTACATCACGGTTCGTAATGTAGGTCGCCGACTGCTCAATATCGAAGCGCGAAGCCGTGAAAGCCACGAACATGCCCGGATGAAACCACCGCTCATCATAAGCCGGCAGGTTTTTTACGGTGATGGATTTCACCTTGCCTTTGGCGTTGCGGCTGGCCTTCGACAGGGCCTTGCGCTGGGCCATTGCCGCCGTGGGCAGCAGCAGCGCCAGCAGGCCCAGCACCGCAAGGCGCTTTAGTTGCTGGCCGTGTAAATGGAGCTGATACCGAATGTAAGGGGTTGCCATGCAGGTTCTTTGAAGCCGACCTTGGCCAGAATGGCCAGAAAATCGGGGCCGTCGGGAAATGCCTGCACCGAAGCAGGCAGGTAGGTGTAGGCCGACTGGTCTTTGGAAATCAACTTCCCAAAAACCGGCAGTACCTGACGGAAATAAAAATTATACGCTTGTTTGAGCGGAAACGCCGTCGGCTTGCTGAATTCGAGGATAACGAGCTTACCGCCCGGCCGCAGCACGCGCCGCATTTCAGCCAGGCCAGCCTCCAGGTGCGCGAAGTTGCGCACCCCAAACGAGGCCGTCACCGCGTCGAACTCCCCATCTTCGAAAGGCAGGTTTTCCGAGTCGCCCAATTCCAATTGAATGCGGTGGCCCAGGCCTTTGGCGGCCAGTTTGCGGCGGCCCACCTCCAGCATACCCTCCGAAATGTCCACGCCCGTTACGTGCGCGTCGGGCGCGGCAGTCCGCAGGGTTTCGATAGCAAAGTCGGCCGTACCGGTGGCAATGTCGAGGATGCGGGCCGGGCGCAGGGCTTTCAATTCATCCACCGCTTTGCGCCGCCAGTAAATGTCGGTGCCCACGCTAAGGAAGTGGTTGAGGAAATCGTACTTGCCGGCGATGGAGTTAAACATCTGAGCAACCTGCGATTTCTTATCGGCGGAATTGTCTTTGTAAGGTACTACGGCCATGAGAGAGCGCAAAGAACGGGAATGAAGCGAGAAAATTGTCCTTCCCCAACGCCCAACCGGGCAGGTTTGTTAGCCAGACAAGACATAAAAAATATCGTACCCGGCCAGGGCCACAAAAAAGCGGGCCGGACAATTTGCCCGGCCCGCTTCCCAGTTTTACTGGCCCGAACGACTACTCGTTCTTCGCTTTTACTTTGGTTTTTTCGCCGTCGGCATCCTTGGCTTTGCCTTTCAACTCACCGTTTTTGGTGGTCGTCTTGGTGTCACCGCTGGGGCCTTTAGTTTTCACCTTCACTTTGTCGGAATCCTCGTCCACCTTGGTTTTCACCTTGGTGCCGTCGGCCATCTTCACTTTGCTCTTGCCGGGCGTGAGGGGCATGGCTACAGCCGGAGCCATTGGAGCGGCCGGGGCCACGGCGGGCATCTTCTCGCCTTCCTTCAGCACCACCTTAAACTCGTCGCGGCGGTTAAGCTGCATGTTCTCGGGCGAATCGTTCGGGGCAGCCGGACGACGCTCGCCGTAGCTCACGGTCGTCATACGCGTTTCGGCAACGCCCTGCTTCTTGAGGTAGTTGTAAGCCGCCTCAGCACGGTTCTGACCGAGCACCATGTTGTACTCGTCGGTGTTGCGCGAGTCGCAATGGCCCTCAATCGACATGTTGATGCCGGGGTTGGCCGTCAGCACCTGGCTGATGTTGTTCAACTCCGTAATCGACTCCGGACGCAGCTTGTACTTGTCGGTATCGAAGTAGATGTTCTTGAACGCCATGCCGGTGCTGGTCGTGTCGATGTAGTTCACGTAGAAGTTCTTCGTGATGGTCGTCGAATCGTTCGTCGATACCGGCACGGGGAATTCCTGCGTTTCAATGTTCTTACCGTCCTTGCTCACGGCCACCTGGTAGGTCCGGCCCGAAAGCACGGCCACCTGGTAAGCACCATCGGGCTTGGTTACGTCGCGGAAGCTCAGGGCCGTTTTGTCGGCCTGGGCACCGCTGAATACCAGCTCCACGCCCGGAATCACGGTCGTGCTGTCTTTCGACGAGAACACCTTGCCCTTGATGTTGGCGTTTTTGATGTAGTTAATAGTGTAGATGTCCTTCTCGCCGTAGCCACCAATGCGGTAGCTGCTCAGGTAAGCATACGAGCCATCAGGGCTGAGGCGATAGTAGGAGTCATCATCCGGCGTGTTCACGGGGTAGCCCATATTCTGAGCAGCGCCCCACTTACGACCGGCTTCGTCAAACTCCGACTTGAAGATATCGTAGCCGCCCATCGTGTTGTGGCCGCGCGACGAGAAGTACAGCGTCTTGCCGTCTTTGCTCAGGTACGGGCTGTCGTCGTCGTACTTGGTGTTGATGTTAGCACCGAGCGACTTAGCCGGACCAAAATCACCACCGGCCACGCGGGTCGACATGTACAGGTCCAGCGTACCGTCTTCCGAATACTTGCCGGTCGAAAAGTACATGGTCAGGCCGTCTGGCGTGATGAATGCATCCGACTCGAACGATTTCGAGTTGATGTTGCCATCCAGCGGCTTGGGCGACGACCAGTCACCACCCGATTTATCCGAAACGAAGATGTCGCCGTTGTTGTCGTTGCGGTACATCAGCAGCTTCGAGTCGTTGTCGAACAACTGAATGGATGCATCGTGGCCCTTGCCGTTCAGTACGCCGCTTAGCGAACGGGGCTTTTCCCAGTTCTCATCGTCTACGCGGCGGGCTTCGAAGATGTCTTCGTAATACTCGCCGTCGGCGGCAATGCTCTTATTTTTCTTATCCGATACGTTGCCGCTGGCACCCGTCACGTTTTCGCCGCGCGAGGTGAAGATGAGCAGTTTATCATCCGACGAAATAACCGGGCTGTGCTCCGAGAATTGCGTGTTGATGGTTGGGCCGAGGTTTTTTACAAAAATGTCCTTGGGCGAGTTGAACTGCACCTTGGCATTTTTGCTGTGCTGAATGAGCTGAGCCAACTCTTCTTTGCGCTGGTCATTCTTTTTCAGCGTGGCATTGTAGGCCTGGAAGTGGGCCACGGCCTCATCAAAGTTGTAGTTGAGGTGGTCGACCCGGCCGAGCCAGTACTCCACGGATTTGTCAACCTTGGGCTTGATTTTTTGAGCCTTATAAATATAGTCGCTGGCCTTCTCCTTGTCGAACGACATATAGGAAATGCCAGCATTGAACAGCGCCTTGGCATTGTTCGGGTCTTTAGCGAGCACCTTCTCATAATAAGGAAGGGCGGCGCGGTAATTTTCCTGCTCGAAGAACTTGTTGCCGGTCTTGAGGTCCTTACGCGTGCTTTGCGCCTGGGCCGTGGGGGCGATAGCGGCGGTAAGGGCAACGGCGCACGACGCTTGCAGTAACCTTCTGGATAAGTTGTCCATTGGAGGAGATTTTGGAGAAAAAGAAATTTCTGAAGGGGTTGTAAGAAGAAACGCGCCGCGCAGTGGGCAGAGGCAGCAAACTATATTTTGGGCTTTATACTGAAAAACCAACGTAGGGTTAGCCTTTATCCCGATTTGACGCGAAGGTAACCGTACAAATAGTTCAATGCCCGTCCACAAAACTTCATCATGGAACGGCTAATGACGGGCAAAGATAGGTTTTTTGCCTGCGAAAAGCTGTTTTGGGCAAAATTTTGACCATTCAACGGCGGGCGTAGGGAGCAAAAGCGACTCGCCGGGTTGACGAGCAGGCCGCGCAAATATAGAAGCACCAATGAAATAGCAATCCATTCGCCATTTTTTATTTGTGCGGCGGCCACTTGGTTTAGGTTGTAAATTTGGGGCTCGTATCCTTTTGCTTATTTGCCCGCCATTCAATGATTATTCGCGATGCCCGTTTTTTAACCAGTAATTCGCGGGCCGACCTGTGCCCCGAGCCCACCCTGCCCGAATACGCCTTTATTGGCCGTTCCAACGTCGGCAAATCGTCGCTTATTAACATGCTCACGGGCCGCAACGGCTTGGCCAAAACGTCAGCATCGCCGGGCAAGACGCAATTAATTAATCATTTTGTAATTAACGACAATTGGTATTTGGTCGACTTGCCGGGCTACGGCTACGCCAAGGTGAGCAAAACCTCGCGCGCCGAATGGGCCCGCATGATTAACTTTTACCTGCGCCACCGCTCCAACCTCATGTGCGTGTTTGTGCTCCTCGATTCGCGCCACGCCCCACAGCCCGCCGACCTCGAATTCATGGAAAAGCTCGGCGAAGAAAGCATTCCGTTCGTGATGGTATTTACCAAATCCGACAAGCAGTCGACCGCCCAAACCAAAGCTTTACTCGAGGTGTACCTGCGCAAAATGAGCGAAACTTGGGACGAGCTGCCCCGCTATTTCCAGACCTCGGCCGAAAGCGCCCTGGGGCGCGATGAAGTGCTGGCCTTCATCACCGAAGTGAACCAGGAGTGGAAGGCGGATGCCACCGCTCCCAATGCCTAAATTGGCCCACTAAGTAGGTAGCCAGTATTAAGTAGTCAGTAGTCGGACATCAACCTGCTGTCAATCAAGATTTAACATTGGGTCTGACTACCGAATACTTATGTTCGAC